>JBCCQL010000217.1:0-5895 GCA_039024355.1 Planctomycetota bacterium | reverse complement strand
TCGCCGCCGCCTGGTCCGGTCCAGCCGGCCAGCGAGTGGCCGTCGAACAGCGGGACGAAGCCCTCGGCGGATTCTTGCTTGGCGACGCCGGCCGGCTCGCGCGGGGCGGCTTCTTTTGGTTGGGCGAGGGCCAACGCTCCGCACAGCGTCACCGCAACCGCGGCGATCATGGGCGGCAGCGCCGCAGCGATCGACCGATCCCGGCCGGGGCCGATCATGCCGCGGCGGGGCGGGGCAGGGCGGGGCATCGCGTTTCGCCTGCAGGGTTTGTTCTTGGCCACGCGTCGTTGTTTGCGGCTACGCTTCGTTCTTGGCTACGCTTCGTTCTTGGCTACGCTTCAATGCCGCGGCCCGGGCTGACGTTTCGATCGCAACGCGTCGAGCGCACCCGGCAGGCCGGGGTCGACCACGCCCCGCGCGCCGCGGCCCTCGCGGTCGATCCGCAGGTCCGCCGCCCGCTCGACGCTCGCCACCCCGGCCCGCCAGTACACCTCCTGCCGTTGCCGCGGCGGCGTGTGGTAGGGGCGGAGCACGCGGAAGCCGACGTCCAGCGCCGCGTCGCTGGCGAACCACCAGGGGCTGGTCGGCGTGTTGGGGTCGTAGCTGCTCCAAGACGCGTCGTCCGAGTGCCGCAGGGCGGCGAACGAGAGCTCCCCGGGCGGCGTCATCACCGAGCCGCCACGCAGCGCCCGCGGGTGCAGCGCCGTGGGCCAGGCAACGGGCGGCTCGCCGCCAGGGCCGTCGGGGTCAACCGCCTGGCCCGCCGAGGCGTCCAGCACCCATTCCCAAGCGTTGCCGTGCATGTCGTGCAGGCCCCAGGCGTTGGGCAGCTTCTGGCCTACGGGCTTGGTCTCGCCGTCGGAATTGCCGTCGTGCCACGCGTAGCGATTCAGCCACGCCGCTCCGCCGTTAGAGGGAGCGCGTCCCACGGCTCCGGCCCGGCAGGCGTGTTCCCATTCGCGGCCGCTGGGCAGCCGGTAGAACTGGCCCGTCAGCAGGCTCAGCCATTTGGTGTATTGCTTGGCCGCGTACTGCGACATCGACACCGCCGGCAGGCCCGGGGCGTCACCGGCGGCGAGCGTGAAGCTGGGGTCGTACAGCTTCGACGGGGCGGTGACGGCGTCGACGCGGTTGGCGTCGGTAATCGCGCGGAGGCCGGCGTCGTCAAACCGGCCGAAGGCGTCGCACAGCCGCATGTACTGGCGGTACTCGCCCCACGTGACCTCGCACCGGCCGATCCACCCAGGGCCAAACCCATCGCCGGCCGGGTACGGCTGCATAGCGAAGCGGACGCCGCTGCCGGGGATGGTCACCGTGTGCGGCGCCAGCCACCGGCCGTCGCCGGACGGAACAGCGCGGGCGCCGGGCGGCGCCGTATCGATCACGCCGGGCGGCGCGGCAACGCCGGGCGCCGCCGCGAGGGCGAAAAACAGCGTCGCCGCCAGCCGGGGCCACCGATTACATGTCGCGTGCGGCATGGTCACGCCTCGCGGCCGGGGATTGCGACCGGCGGCGTCGGCGCATCGCCCCACGCGTACTCGGCCGGGCCGAGGCGGGTGGTATCGGCAATGGCCTCGTCCCACTTCTGGTCGCGGCCCGTGTAGGCGGCCATGCGGCCCATGATGGCGATGCGGGTGCTGTTGACCATGTAGGCGCCGTTGTTGATGGGCTCGCCACGCCGGATGCTGGCGAAGAACTCGGCCTGCTCGTTGCGGTACATGCTCGGCTTGGGGCCGCGGTACCGCCACTTCTGCTCGCCCGTAATGCGGTGACGCAGCACCCGCGCCTTGCCCTTGGCGCCTTGCACCACCTCATCGACGGCCGTAGAGCACCCGTCCTGCTGCCGGCAGGTGAAGTAGACGTTCTGGCCGCTGGCGTACTCGTAGAACACGGTGAAGTGGTCGTAGACGTTGCCGTACTTCGCCTCGGTCCGCTGCTGGCGGCCGCCCAGGCCCGTGGCCCGCACCGGGCTGGCGTCGCCCAGCAGCCACGCGGTCTTGTCCAGCGAGTGGATCGCCTGCTCGACGATCTGATCTCCCGACAGCCACGTGTAGTACAGCCAGTTGCGGAGCTGGTGCTCCATGCGGCTCCAGGCGGGGTTGTCGCCGCGGTGCCACAGGGCGCCGGTGTTGTACGCCGACTCGATCGCCACGACGTCGCCAATCGCCCCGTCGGCGATCTTCTCCATGGTGGCCCGCACGCCCAGGTCGTACCGCCAGCACAGGCCCGAGACGACCGACAGCCCAGCCTCGGCCGCCACGCCGCACGCCTTGGCCACCCGCGCCGCGCCGGGCATGTCGGTAGCTACGGGCTTCTCGACGAATACGTGCTTACGCTGCTGCACGGCGTACTCTACGTGCTCGGGCCGGAGGTGCGGCGGCGTCGCCAGCAGCACCACGTCGACGCCCGCGTCGATCACCCGCCGGTAGGCGTCGAAGCCGACAAACACGTTATCGGGATCGACCGCGCAGCGTGGAGCGACGCCCGCCTGATCCTTCAGCACGGCCAGGCACTGCCGCGTGCGGTCTGCGAAGGCGTCGCCCACGGCGACGAGCTTCGCCAGCGGGTCTGCAACGAGGGCGTCGACCACCGCCCCCGTGCCCCGCCCGCCGCAGCCGACAAGCCCGACGCGGAGCGTTTCGTCAACGCCGGTGTGGACGCCGCCAGCCGCGGCCGCCGTCTGCCGGCCGCCTGTCGGCGTCAGCGGTGAGGCGGCCGCCGCGGCCGCTCCTGCTGCGACACTCGTCAGGAAGCCACGGCGGTTGGGCGCTTGGCTGGGCGGCGTCATGGGTGGGATGCTCCGCGGGGGGAAGTCGACGCTTGCTGCAGTTTAGCGGGTTTCGCCGCGCAGCACGGTATTCATCCGCTTGGCGATATCGGCCAGCCGCCGGCGCCCACCACCGGCGACCTCGGCGGTACACCAGCCGCAGAAGTTGATGTCGGCGAGCGCTTCACGCACCGCCGGCCAATCGACATCGCCCTGCCCGATCTTGCAGAAGCCGGCCCCGGCGCCCCAATCCTTCACGTCCAGCTTCACAATCCGGCGCGCGAGCGTGCGGACCCATTGAGCCGGCGGGGCGAACTTCTGTGCGTTGCCGATGTCGAAGTAGCAGCCCACCCACGGGCTGTCGATCTCGTCGAGGTAGTCCCGCAATTGCTCAGGCTGCTCGCAGAACCCGTTCCAGACGTTCTCGATCAGCACCCGCACGCCCAGCCGGGCCGCCAGCGGCAATACCCTGCGGACTTCACTGATGGACCGCGACCAGACCTCTGCGTGCGTCGCTTCTCCGCCGACAACGCCCGGCACCAGCAGCACCGAGTGCCCGCCCATGGCCGAGCAGTCACGCAGGCACTGCTCCAAGATCGCGCGGGCCGCGTCGCGTGTCGCTTGATCCGGCGACGAGAGCCGCACCCGCCAGTGCCGGCTGTTCACCAGCCCGTGGATGGGCATGCCCGTCTGCTGCGCGGCGGCGGCCAGCTCGGCGTCGGGCGGCTGGCCCGGGCTGATGAGCTCCATGCCGTCGTAGCCAAGCTCGCGGCAGACGCGGAACCGATCAAGGGCGGCGCCCTCAACGCCGATCATGCCCCACTTCACCGCAAACCGCAGCGGCGACGCGGCGGCCGAATCGTCATTCGCCGGACCATCGCCGCCCGCCGGGGCCCCTCCCCGATCATCGGAGGGACGCACTGCATGCGCCGCCCCGGCGAGCGACACCCCCACACCGGCGGCCAAGCCGCCCAACAACTGGCGCCGCGAAAACACGCCTCGGTGCTCGTGCCGTGATACTGCCATCGTCCACCTGCTGTTTCAGAAGCCGCCCATCGCGCAAGCCCTGGCGGGCGGTCGATACTCGCCTGTGCTCCGCGGACACTGCCATGCGTCAGAGCCTAATCGATAGCGCACCGCGGCACGATCACTCGCCGGGCTCGATGGGCTGCTCCGCCTGCCGCGGCTCTTGCTGTGGTGGCTTGGCCGGCGGCGTGGCCGTTTCTTGCTCGGCTTGCTTGGCTTGCTTCTCGATCACCAAGTCTCGCAGCAGCATCAGATCAAGCAGCTCTGGGTCGTCTGGCCCCAGCGCGGCGAGGCGTTCGTCAATCGTGTCTCCGTACAGCGATGCAGCGTCATCCAGCCGATCAGTTTTGACGTAGGCCAGGGCGAGCTCGCAGGCTTTGTCGAGTGTCTGCTCGTGGGCTACTCCTTTGCTGCGCTTTAGGAACGCGAGATCCGTCTCTAGGTACGGAATGGCCTCGGCGTGCTTGTCGGCGAGCAGGCAGGCCGTAGTGAGGTGGTCCCTGGCTGCTCGGGTCTTCGGGTGGTCTCCGCCGTGTTCGGCTTGCAATGCCTGGATCTGGCGTTGGAGCACGTTGACCGCATCGCCGTACCGCTCCCCCTCCATGTACGCCAGCGCGAGTTCGTCGAGCAGTTCTATCGTCTCGTTGTGGGCCGCCCCGTTGTTCGCCGCCGACGCGTCTGCCAACGCGGTTAAGAGCGGCAGCTGTTCATCGCTAGGGCCCGATCGACGCAGCAGGATCAGCAAGGCGCGTGTTGTAGAGAGCGTGTCCGGGTGGTGTTCTCGTAGGCTACGCCCCTGAGTGGCTCGGGCCGTCCGCAGCAGGCGGATCGCCCTCTCGCGGTCGCCGCCCGCTTTCACAATCGCCACGGCTAGGTTGTGCTGCGCCATCGCGATGTCGGGGTGATGCTCCGCCAGGGACGCCTCCCGCCGGGCAAGGCAATCCTGCAGCAGAGGGATCTGCAAATCAGCGCGGCCTGCCGCCCCGTACGCCACGGCCAGGTTGTTCATGCTCGAGAGCGTCGTCGGGTGGTCTTCGCCAAAAATAGCGCGGCGCCCAGCAAGCACCTTCTCGTACAGCTCGATCGCTTCACCAGAGCCGCCGGCCTTGCGGACCGCGGCCGCCAGGTTGTTCATCGAAGTCAGGGTGTCGAGATGGCCGTCGCCGTGCTGCTTCCTCCGTGCTGCCAAGACAGACCGGCTCATCGCAACCGACTGCTCCAGCCGGCCGGCATCGCCGTACGCGACGGCGAGATTCGACATCGCCGTCAGCGTCGCCTCGTGTTCAAGCCCCAAAGCCTTCTGCCGAGCGGCGACCGCCTCTTCAAGCAGCGGCGTTGCGTCTGCGGCGCGTTCCGCCTCGAGATACGCGTTGGCCAGGTTGTTGATGCTCTGCACCGTGGCCAGATCATCCCGTCCGAACAACGCTTGACGCTTGGCAAGCGTCTGCTGGTTGATGGTGATCGCCTCGGAGTATCTGCCTAGCCCGATCAGGCACGCCGCGAGGTCGTTCACCGCAATCAGGGTTTGCGGGTGGTCACCGCCCAGCGTTTGGGTCCGCAGGTCGACGGCTTTTTGTTGGACGCGGATGGCGTCGTGGTACTGGCCCAGGCCGCGGTAGGAATCGCCCAGGGCTTCTAGCAGGGCGGCTTGGGTGCGGGGCTGGTCGGCTAGGGTTTGGTTGACCTCTTCCTCGGCTTGCTTCAGGACCTCGACCACCGTGATCTTGCGGCCGTCGCGCTCCGGGTCGGGGCTGCGGAAGGCGCCCACCAGGACGCCGTTGACCGCCTCGGCCTCGCGGCGGGCGGCTACCGCCTGGGCACGCTCCTGCTCGGCCGTCGCCTGGGCGGCCTGGGCGGCGGTCTTGGCGGTAAGGGCCTCGGCCGCGCGGGCCGCTGGGCGCGGCGGAACCCGGCGGTGGCGTCGCTGGCCACGGCCGTGGCGGCGGCGTTGGTGGCGGGCGCGGGCGTGTCGGCGTACTTCGCCGTCGGGCAGGCCCGCGCCGCTACGCGGGCCACCGAGCAGGCGCAGCTGGCCACCGAGCGGGCGGCCGAGGCCCTCACCGCCAAGACCGCCGCCCAGGCCGCCCAGGCCACGGCCGAGC
>JBCCQL010000216.1:0-5922 GCA_039024355.1 Planctomycetota bacterium | reverse complement strand
TGCGCCTCGACCTACACCTTCCCCGACACGCAGTCGATCATCGACTTCATCGAGGAGAACCAGCTCCGCGAGGAGTACGGACGCTACGGCAACCCGGGCGAGAAGGTCGCTGAGGCGAAGCTCGCCGCGCTCGATGGGGCCGAGTCGGCCGTGCTGTTCGCCAGCGGCATGGCGGCCTTCTCTTGCCTGCTGACCGCCAAGCTCAACCAGGGAGACGAGGTCGTCTTCTTCGACGAGTGCTACCACCGCAGCCGCGAGTTCTGCAAGAAGCACCTCTCACGCTTCGGCGTGACCACCCGGCAGGTCAAGACGGGCGACTACGACGCGATGCGGCGGGCGATCACGCCACGCACGCGGATGCTCATCAGCGAGTCGCCCACCAACCCGCACCAGAGCTGCATCGACCTGGCCCAGTTCGCCGAGCTGGGCCGCAGCACGGGCGTCGAGACGCTGATCGACGCCACGCTCGCCACGCCGTACAACCTGCGGCCCATCGACGCGGGCGTAGACTACGTGCTGCACTCCGCCACCAAGTACCTGGGCGGCCACAACGACCTGCTGGCCGGCGTGGTGTGCGGCTCGGCCGAGGGCTTGGCGCCGGTGCGGAACCTGCGTGGCATCATGGGCGGCATCAACAGCCCACTGAACACCTACCTGCTGATCCGCGGGCTCAAGACGTTCGAGCTGCGGATGGAGCGGCACAACGCCAACGGGCTGGCCGTCGCACGCTTCCTGGAATGGCACCCTCGCGTCCAGAAGTGCTACTACCCGGGGCTGCTGTCGCACGGCGACCACGCGATCGCCAAGCGCACCATGCGTGGCTACGGCGGGCTGGTGACGTTCCTGGTGAAGGACGCCGACTGGCGGCAGACGGCCGACATCGTCGATGCGGTCAAGATCCCCCGCATCGCCCCCAGCCTGGGCGGCGCCGAGACCCTGATTGAGCAGCCGCTCTTGATGAGCTACTACAAGTGCACCCCGGAGCAGCGGGCCGAGTACGGCATCCCCGACAACATGATCCGCATGGCCTGCGGCATCGAGAACGCCGAGGACCTGATCGCGGACCTTTCGCAGGCGCTTGGGGACTGACGGCGTCGCGGGATTGGCTAGGATGGGTAGCGGTCCGTTGGCCGGAGCAACGCTCGGCCGCATACTTGCCGCGCTGCAGCTAGGCCGCCGCAGCCCCCGCGCATCACGCCCCATACCGCCGCGTTCCCCGTGATTTTTGGCATCGGTACCGACATCGTAGAATGCCTCCGCATCGCCAAGATGGTAGAGCGGCACGGCGAGCTGTTTATCTCGCGCGTCTACACCGAGCACGAGATCGCGTACTGCTCGGCCCGCAATGCGGCCACGCAGCACTACGCGGGGCGGTGGGCGGCCAAGGAGGCGGTGCTCAAGGCCCTGGGCACCGGCTGGGTGAAGGGCATCGGCTGGCGAGACATCGAAGTGCAGAATGCCCCCGGCGGCGCCCCGCTGGTGCGGCTCCGCGGAGGCGCCCGCGACATGTTCGAGCTGACGGGCGCCAAGCGGATCCACCTGAGCATCAGCCACTGCCGCAGCCACGCCACGGCGTACGCCATCGCCGAGGGCGATTGACCGGGGAGAGGCTACGCGGCCGGCCGTGCTGATGAGACGGCCTATCCAACCGGCGATGGTTGCTCGGCGGTTACCTCGGCCCCTTCGGCTGGGCCTTCTTCAGCTGGGCCTTCTTCGGTTGGGCCGTCCTCTGCGACCGCACCACGATTGGCGGCCCGATCAAGCAGCGGCGAGTTGACGCGGAGGGCGTCGAACTTCCACACCGCGTCGCTGCCCGAACCCGTCTTGCGTAGCGTCAGCACGACTTCGCCCGGCCCTTTGTCGAACTGGGCCTGGTAGGTCGCCTCGATGGTCGATTGGCCGTTGCTGGTGCGGGCGTTGAAGCTCCGCATCGAACGCGATTTGAGCGGGCCGAGTTCGCTGCGGAACGTGTCTGCCAGCCGCGTCATCGCTTCCGGCGACGCGGCGGCCCGGAAGGCGCCTGTTGTCTGCGAGCTGAGAAACTCGACCTCGTCGCCCGCCTGCACGGCGCGGAACAGGTCGTCCACCCGCGGGCCCGCCACCGCGTCGCTGCTGCTGTAGCCGTAGAAAAGCAGCCCGGCGCACGACCCCGCCAGCAGCATCAACCCGCCAACGAAGACGAGGCCGACGATCAGCAGGACTTTTCCGGCGCTCATGGCTCTTCCCCGATTGGCTTTGGGGTTCTGGTGCTCAGCCGCTGCACGCGAACGGCGTCGCTGCGAGTCAGAACGGAGCGTCGTCCGGGTCGACCTGCACCTTCTTGGGCGTCTTCCGCTTGGTCACGCCCTTCTTCTTGGCGGCGGTCTTTTTGGTGGTCTTCTTCTTGGCGGCCTTCTTCTTTTTCTTCGTCCCGCCCGCCGCTGCGCGGGCCGCCAGCAGGTTGAGCGCTTCTTGGAAGTCGAGCTCTTCGGGGGCGGTGCCCTTCGGCAGCGACGCGTTGGTCTCGCCGTCGGTTACGTACGGGCCGTACCGCCCGTCCATGATCTGCACGGCGCCCTCGGTGGTGGGCGACTTCTCCTCGTAGACCCGCAGCGGCGGCTTCGCGGCGCGGCGGCCCCGCTGCTTGGGCTGGTTGAGCAGCTCGATGGCCGCGTCCAGCGTGATGTCGAGCGGCGAGACGTCGGCCGGCAGGCTGCGGGTCTCGTCGCCGCACTTGATGTAGGGGCCGAACCGGCCGTTGTAGGCCGTGATCTTGCCGTCCAGCTTCGGGTGGTGGCCCACCTCGCGTGGCAGGCTCAGCAGCTTCAGGGCGGTCGCCAGGTCAATGTCCTCAACCTGCATGCCCTTGAGCAGCGACGCGTTCTTGGGCTTCTCCTCGTCGTCGGGGGCCCCGCGCTGAACGTAGGGGCCGAAGCGGCCGACCTTGATGTACACCGGCTGGTTGGTCTCGGGGCACATGCCCAGCGGCTCGTCCGCTTTGTCCGCCTGGGCAAGCAGCTCTAGGGCGTAGCCCAGCTTCACCTCGTCGGGCGGCAGCTCCTCGGGCAGCGACGCCGTGCGTTCGCCCTTTTCGACAAACGGCGAGTACCGCCCGACGCGGACAAACACCTCTTCGCCGTCGTCCGCTTTGCCGACAGAGATGCGGCTGATCTGGCGAGCGTCGATCTCGTCGACCTTGTTCTCCAGCTGCTTCTTGAGGCCCGGCTTGCCGTTGCCGAAGTAGAAGTTCTGCAGGTAGTCGACGTACTCGCGCTCGCCCCGGCTGATCGAGTCGAGGTCGTCCTCCATCTGGGCGGTGAATTGGTAGTCGACCAGCCCGCCCAGGTGCTCCTCCAGCAGCGTCACCACGCTGAAGGCGACCCACGTCGGCACCAGCGCGCCGCCCTTCTTGAAGACGTAGTTGCGGGCCAAGATCGTGTCGATGATCGACGCGTAGGTGCTTGGCCGGCCGATGCCACGCTCCTCCAGCGCCTTGGTGAGCGCCGCCTCGCTGTAGCGGCTGGGCGGCTGCGTTGTGTGGTCTTTCGGCGAGAGCTCGACGCACCGCAGCTGCTCGCCCTCGACGACCGACGGCAGGGCCTTCTCCTGGTCGGCCAGCTCGGCGTCGGGGTCGTCCGAGCCCTCGACGTACGCCCGCAGGTAGCCGGGGAAGTCGATCGTCTTGCCGCTGACCTGGAAGACGCAGCCGCCGCCCTCGATGGTCACCACGATGCGGCGGCCGCGGGCGTTCTCCATCTGGCAGGCGACGGTCCGCTTCCACACGAGTTCAAAAATCTTCCACTCGTCGGCGCCCAGCTTGGACTTCATCTCACCCAGCGTCACAAACGGGTGGCCGGCCGGGCGGATCGCCTCGTGCGCCTCCTGGGCGTTCTTAACCTTGCCGCTGTACATACGCGGCTGCGGCGGCAAGAACTCTTGGCCGTACTCGCTCGCGACCAGCTCGCGGGCGTCCTCGATCGCCACCTTCGCGAGGTTGGTCGAGTCGGTCCGCATGTAGGTGATGTGGCCGTTCTCGTACAGGCTCTGCGCGGCGCCCATCGTCCGGCGGGCCGTGAAGCTCAGCTTGCGGTTCGCCTCTTGCTGCAGCGTGCTGGTGGTGAACGGCGGCGACGGCTTGCTGGTGTACGGCTTCTCCTCGACGCGGGTGACGCGGAACTCGCCCGTGCGGATGGGTCGGCCAGGGCGTTGGCCGCCGGGCCGTCCATCAGCAGCAGGTCGGCGTTCTTCAGCTTGCCGGTCTGCTGGTCGAAGTCCTTGCCCGAGGGCAGCTTCTTGCCGTCGACCGAGACGAGCGTCGTCTCCAGCTGCTGCTTGGCGTCGTCTTGCTTCGAGAACGTGGCGATCAGGTCCCACCAGGTCGCCGAGACAAACGCCATGCGTTCGCGCTCCCGCTCCACAATCAGCCGCACCGCGACGCTCTGCACGCGGCCCGCCGAGAGCTTAGGCCGCACCTTCCGCCACAACAGCGGCGACACCTCGTAGCCGTACAGCCGGTCGAGGATGCGGCGGGTCTCTTGCGCGCGGACCAGGCCGTCGTCCACCTCGCGCGGGGACTGGATCGCCTCTTGGATGGCGTCTTTGGTGATCTCGTGGAAGACCAGGCGGTGGACCGGCACCTTGGGCTTGAGCAGCTCAAGCAGGTGCCAGCTGATGGCTTCGCCCTCGCGGTCTTCGTCCGTCGCCAGGTAGAGCGCGTCGGCCTTCTTGAGCTGCGCCTTCAGCAGGTTGATCTGCTTGGTCTTGCCGGGTGGCACGACGTAGATGGGCGTGAAGTTGTCCTCGACGTTCACGCCCAGGTTCGACCAGGACTCGCCTTTGTACTTGGCCGGCACCTGCTTGGCGCCCTGCGGCAGGTCGCGGACGTGCCCCACCGAGGCCTCGACCGTGTAGCCCTTGCCCAGGTACTTGCCGATGGTCTTGGCCTTGGCCGGCGATTCGACAATCACCAACGCGTTGCCGCCGGAGCCGCCTGACTTCGTGGTTTTTTTCTTCGCCATGCTCTGCCGTTCGTGAGCCGCGTCTGCCGTTACGCGTCTGCGGTTAAGTGGATGCCGATCGGGTCGGCGGTTTGCACCGCTCGCCGGGTTTCTTGAGTTTCACCGTCGCCGCTGCTGTGCAGCGACAGGCACCGCGTTGCTCAGCGGCCTTGGTCACCGGTCTGAGCACGTGGCCGACGGGCCACCGCATTTGGTTGGGTCACGGTCGCAAGGCACGCCTCACGGTTGAGGCCGGGCGACGACACCCGTGGTTGGCGTTGCATTTAGGTCGTTTACGCATAGACTCGGGGCTCTCGCGAGCGGGTGGCGGTGCCTAGGGCCCTTGCGTCTGTCCGCCGCTTCTCACAACTAGGAATGCCCGGCGTAGCTGTCAAGAGTCGCCAGCGACGAGCCAAGCCGCCGCCCAGCACGCCCAGCAACGGCGGGCCGGGCGAGGCGATCGGCTCCCCGCGGCGCCAGCACGAACGACTCAGGAAGCGTAGATCATGGCCAGCCCGTTCCGCTTTTTTCGCAAATACACCGGCGTGATGATGGTGTTCTTGTGCGCCCTGCTGATGGTGGCGTTCGGGCTGGGCGACATCGTCGGCCGGTACGGCGGCGGCGGGCCGGGCTCAGACCCCACCCGCGGCGAAACCGCCGTGAGCTGGGACGGCGGTGAATTGACCAAGGGCGAACTCGACGAACTTCTTGGCCGCCGGCAGCTCTTGGCCAGCGTGCTCGCCGAGATTGCTCAGCAGGGCATGATCACGGCCGCTGCCGAGGGCGTCGTCGATCCCCGCCCCCTCGTGCAACCGCTCAGCCTGCCGACGCAGGAGCCGCTGGTCCGCGAGCACGTGGTGCTGTCCAAGCTGTACGCCGAGACGGCCGCCGACGCCGGCCTGGTGGTCAGCGACGAGACGATCTCCGATTACCTCAGCGACCTGGG
>JBCCQL010000215.1:0-5936 GCA_039024355.1 Planctomycetota bacterium | reverse complement strand
GCGGCGGCGTTCGCGGCGGCTCGGGGTTGATCGAACAGCGTGGCGGCCGGCGTGGTAATGAGCGACAACAAGGCTTCACGGCGCCAGTCGCCCGTCGCCAGATGGACCGCGGTCCCCAGGACGCCGGCGACGCCCGCGTCGTCGGGGCGTAGGGCGTGGTCGATCGCCAGCGGCACGCCGGCGTCGGCAAACGCTGTGGCCGCCCGCCCCGCGAAGTCGCCCGGCCGCCGGCACGCGATGAGCACGTCGTCTGCGGCAACACCCCGCAGCAGGCAACGCTTCACATCGGCGGCGACGCGATCCACTTCGTCCTGGGCGCCATCGGCAGCGATCAGCCGGTACCGCGCCTGGGTGTCGCTGCTCCACGGGGGCGCGTGCCGTGGGTCGCGGAACAGCCACCGGCCAAGCCGCCCGGCTTCGCTGTTGCCGGCTGCTGCCTGCCTGCTGGCCAAGCGGCACGCGGCGCCCGGCAGCCGGGCGCGTAACGCTTGGACCTCGCTGGCGGGCGAGTGCCAAGGCGTGTGCGGCTGCTTGCTGTAGGACTCGATGGCTTCGAGGAGTATGGCGTCGTCGTTGGCGTCGGTCTGCCACGGCAGGACCACCACGGCCCGCGGCGTGCGACGCAACATGGCCGCAAGAAGGTCGAGCTCTAGCGGGCTCAGGCCCACCAAGCCGCAGGCCAGCAGGCCATGCGACAAGTCGAGCGCGCCGCTCTCGCCAGATTCCAGCATCTTGGCCGCGGCCAGCAGGCGCTCCTGGTCGTCGTGCAGCCGGTGCTGGCGGAGCAGCCGTCGGTAGCGTGTGTCTAGCTCGGCAAGTTCCTGCTGCGGAGCATCGCCGGCTGGGAGGGCCCGGCGACCCACGCCGCGTGTTCTGGCGAAGTCCGCCAGAGCCGTATCGAGCAACTCGCTGAGTCGAGATCGATCCTCCACCCGGGAGAAGTGCGGGATGGCGCCGTCGCTGTCGGCCTCGGCGATGACTTCGCCGATCAGCCAGCGGCGTTCCGCGGGCGTGAGCACCAGGGCCGGCGCCTTTTGGGCGACGAGAACGGCTTCCGCGGCTTGCCGCAAGGTCCGCAGGCCGGGGTTCAGCACCGCGTGACGCCCCCAGCCGGTGCGGGCGGAGCGAGCGGCCACCACCGCAGCGTGGCTGGGCACGATGGTGGCCCAGCCCTCGGATGCGCCGCGTGCCTGCGACGGAAGCTCCTTTCCACAAAGGGCTTGCGCGGCATTGGGGCAGTCACCAACGCGCAACGGCCAAAGGAGCAGCGTGGCCGATCCATGTGCCATAAATGCTCGCCCGCGTGTCGGCGCCCGCCGCAATGGCGGCACGCCGAATGATTGACAAACCGCATTTCGCCGGGCTATTTTACCGCGTCAGCAACAGTAGTCACGTGGTGCCAGCTGTGGGCCCCGCAGCAGGCCGCTGGGCGGGTGGCTCGGCCGAGTGGGGCGTCGCCTCGCCGGAGCTGCGGAATAGCTCATCCTTACGCTTCGAACGGTTTTTCGCTGTTTCTCGCCGCGGTTGTTATCTGGCTGCGGCGTTCGCTTTTGCGGTTTTATCTATTTTTTGTTCGTGTCAGGAGGTTTCCCATGAGAGCGCACAAGCGTTCGCAGCGAGGGTTCACCCTCGTAGAGCTGCTGGTGGTGATTGCCATCATCGGCATCTTGATCGCCCTGCTGCTGCCTGCCGTGCAGGCCGCACGCGAGGCCGCCAACCGCAACCAGTGCCTGAGCCAAGTCAAGCAGTTGACTCTGGCGATGCTGAACTACGAGAGCAGCCGGAAGACATTCCCGCTGGCGTCGACCGCGCCCATCCACGCTCAGGGCAACCTGCAGGGCACGGTGATCGCGAACACGCCCGTGCCGCAAAACGCGGTGCTGACGCCCATTGGTGCGGGAGCGACTGCCAAGGCGTCGCAGCAGCGGGACGGCTACAGCTGGATTGTGCAGGTGCTACCGTACATGGAAGAGGCGCCGCTGTACGACCGGCTTCAGCAGGGCTCTGCGCGGCTGCAGCGGGCTGCGTTCTTCAACGGCAACCGGCAAGACGGCTCGCCGAACAACGCTATCAACGCCAATAGCCCCTTCATCTGGGAGTCGCAAATCGAGGTGCTCCGCTGCCCCAGCTTCCCGGGCGACCCTACGATTAGCGGCGGCCCGTTCGGGCAGGGCAACCTGGAGACCGCGAACGGCGGTGTCGCCACCGGCAACTACATCGCCCTGGCCGGCACCCACTACGCCCTGTCGGGTGGCACAACCAACGCCAACGGCGTTTCGCCGTCCGGCTCGTGGGTTGCCACCGCGCAGGACACCTGCAACAACCGCGCGTACTGCGGCAACGGCCAGATTGCCTTCCCCGGTTTGGTAGGCGGGCGGATCACCAGCAAGGGCAACAATTTCGCCAGCATGCCGGACGGCTCTTCCAAGGTGGCGATGATCGCCGAGTCCCGCGAAGAGATCTTCGCGTCTTGGTACAGCGGCTTTAGCGCCTACGGTGTTGGCTACTTGCCGAACAACCAGGGCAACCCGCTGATCCAGGTTCCTGTTGGCCAAGCCAACGCCGGGGCTTGGTCCGTCAACGCCGCCGTGCCCGAGGCACAAATCGCCCTGAACCGTGGCACCAACCGCAACACGGCCGAGGCGATCAACGAGATGTACATGCCGGGCAACCAAAACCCGCACGGCGGTGATAACCGCCGGTGGGGCCCGAGTTCGGCCCACCCGGAAGTGACGATCCACGGCTACGGCGACGGGCACTCCGAGCCGATCGCCGACAGCATCGACCCCAACATCTACCTGTGGAGCATCACGCGGAACGGCCGCGAGGTAGCGATCGGCGACCAGTAAGGAGTCGCGCGGCCCGGCGGCCACGTGACGTGGAAGACGCAAACCCAACCGCCCCGCCGGCTATGCTGGCGGGGCGGTTTTTCATTCCCCCACCACCCCGCTGCGACCCGTATGAACGAAGACCTGGAAGTCTCGTGCGAGAGCGTCCGCGACCGGCTGACCACCGGAGAAGACCTGCTGCTGCTGGACTGCCGCGAGGCGGACGAGCACGCTACCGCGTCGGTTGCCGCGGCGGTGCTGCTGCCGATGAGCGAGCTGGCGGCACGTGTCTCTGAACTCGAGCCGCACCGGCAGCGGCCGATTGTCGTGATGTGCCACCACGGCATGCGGAGCGCGCAGGTAGCGGCGTGGCTCGCGGGCCAAGGCTTTGCTAGCGTCAAGAGCATGGCCGGCGGCATCGACGCGTGGGCGGAGCAGATCGACGCCACGGTGCCGCGCTACTGAGCCGCCACCCGCTCCGCGAAGGCGGCGCCACGCGGCTGCCGCCCCTCAAGGGTTTGCCCCCACGTGCAAGCGCTCCGCCAAGTGATCTTTGCGGGCGCCGGCCGATGGCGTAGAAGCCGGCAGACCCTTTGTTGGAGGAATCTGCGATGGCCGGCTTCAAGATGCTGGTGGCCCACTCTGCTGCGCCGCACGGAACCCTGGGGCGCCTTTGGCCGGCGCACGTTCTTGCCTGGTCTGCCGCCGCGGTAGTGCTCGGCGGCACGATGGCCGCATGGGGCGACGTTCAACGCGGAACGCCCAAAGAGGTCGCTGCCAGGGCCACGCCCTATGTAGCGCGGATCGCGCAAGCAGAAGCCCCCATCTACAGCGGCCCGGGCAACCAGTTCTACACCACCGGCCGGCTGCCGCGGGGCGCCGCGGTTGAGGTGCACCGGGCGGACGGCCGGTTCCTTGCGATCCGCCCGCCGCGCGGCAGCTTCAGCGTCGTGCCAGCGGCCGACCTCAGCACCGCGGCCAGTGGTTTGGCGACGGTGGTGCGGAGCGGCGTTGCCTCGCGCGTGGGCGGCCTGCATGTGGAGCAGCGGAGCGTAGTCCACGTTCGGCTCACGGCGGGTGAGACGGTCAGGGTGCTCGGCAGCGAGACCACCGGCGGGGTCGAGCGTGTGAGGATTGCCCCGCCGTCGGGCGAGTTCCGCTGGGTCCACTCCGACGCCGTGACGCGCGACGAGGCGCCGCCAGAGCCTGCCATGTCGGAGCCGTCCGGCGTCGCCCCTGAGCCTGCCGCCTTTGCCGCCGAGGCGACACCCCTGGCAGGCTGGATAGGCGCCGTGCAGCCGGCCACGGCGGACCAGCCGGCCGCGGCCGATTCTAGCGGCGGGGTGGCGGCGGCCGCCGCCGAGCTGTCGCCCACGCCAAACCCTTCGGGTCCGGCGCCTGTTGCCGATTCGCCAGCAAGCCAAGCCGCTGCGACGCCGGCGGCCTCGCCAGCAATCGTGCCGCTGCCTGTGCCCCAAGGCGCCGCCTTCGCCGACCGCTTGCGTGCGCTGGAGATCGAGCTAGCCCGCCGCGTAGCGGAGCCCGTCAACCTCTGGCGGCTGGAAGACGTCGAGCAGTCCGCGGCCGCGTTGCTGCGGTCGGCCGGCGATGAACAGCAGCGCGGTGCGGTGCGTGCGTTCGGCGCGCGAGTCGATCGCTTCGCCACGCTCGCCGGCCGGCGGCGGGGTATGCGGGGCGTGGCGGCAACGGGGCCAGCAGCGGCTTCGACGCCGCCAAGCCGGTCGCCCGTCGCGCTGCCGCGTCCGCCGAGCACGCCGGCGTCCACAGCGCTGGTGGGTGAGCTACGCCGTGTCGTGTCCCGCGACAACCGGGCCGACGCGCCGGCCTACGCCGTGATCGACGCCAAGGGCCGCGTGCTTTCGTTTGTCACGCCGCAGCCGGGCATGGACCTCTCGCGGCTGGTGGGCAAGCGTGTAAGCGTGGCCGGCGTGCAGGGCTACCTGCCGGCAATCCAGAGCCGCCACGTCTCGGCGACGCGTGTCGCCCAGCTGCCGCCGACGCTGCGATAGGCGAGGCGACGGGCAACGCCCTCACCGGCGGGTCTGATCCGCCCGGCGGATTAGATCTGCAAGCCGCGCCACGCGGGGGTCCGGGTCGCGGACAGCCATCCGCCACGCCGCGTCACGCAGCCGCTGGTCGCCCGTCGCCCCGAGGGCCGAGATGGCGGCTTCGCGGACCGTGGGGTCGGCGTCGCCGGCCAGCATCAGCAGCAGCCGCAACGCGCCGCCTGTGCCAGAGACCAGCAGCCGGTCGACGAGCGACCGCCGCCGCATCGGGTCGGCCGCGACCGCCGCGGACAGCTCCCGCCGCGACGCCTCGGCGAAGCCCCGGCTGACCAACTCTGCCCGCACCAGCGGCTCGTCGGCGGCGAGGGCGACCGTGATCAACGCGTGGTCGTCAACGAACGGGATCGCCAAGTGCGCCGCCTGCCACCCGCTGAACACGTCCCGCGGCGCCGCGAGGCGGGCCGACGACGAAGGCCCGGTGGCGGTGAGCGCCGGTGGGCGCCGGCCCCAGGCGAGTGCGTCAGGCGCCCCGTCGGTGGGCAGCGGCCGCGGGCTGGCCGGCAGCGTCACGGGCCCGGGCTCTCGGGGTCGGGAGGGCGTTGGGCCGCGGACCAGCGTGCGTGGCTCGCCACGATCGATGGGGTCGATAGCGCCGGTAGAATCGCCGGGGTCCGCGGGGTCGATCACCTCGATCGCATAGTCGCTGCCGCCGCTCGTCGTCGCCGGGTCCTGCGCCGTTTCGTCGGTCGTGTCGGCAGCGGGCGGTGTTGGGGCGGCCGCGATGGCGCCGCCGTCGATTGCCGGCTGCCTGCCCGCAAACGCTCGGTCCGCGGACGGGTTCGGCGCCGCGGCGCGGCTCGGCGTGGCGATGTCGAGGACCTCGCTCCGCCGGCGGCTGATGGCGATAAGCTCGTCGCACAGGGCGATCAAGCGTTTCTCGCCCGCGGCGGAGGTTGTGCCGTCTTGCAGCAGCCGCTCCGCCGCCCTGCCCAGCCACCGCCTGCCCGAGGGCGTATACACGGCCGCGTGCCGCCTGAGCTGCGTGGCGAGTGCCAGGCGCCGGCCGCCGGCGTCGAATGTG
>JBCCQL010000214.1:0-5947 GCA_039024355.1 Planctomycetota bacterium | reverse complement strand
TGGCCGAGGCCCTAGGCGTCTGCCCGGCGCTGGAACCGGTGGCGCGGATGCCCGGCGCGGTCTTCATCTCGAATGAGCCGAGCATCACGATCGCCGTCGACGAAGAGTGCCGCACCCAGTGCCGCGTACATATCGAGAGCCGCACCACGCCCTTCCACATACGCTCGGGAGAGTACCCAGAGGACCAGCTGAGCGTGTACGTCACTGCGTGCCGGTACGGCAGCCTGGACGCTGGGAAGACGTACGTCGAGGTGCTGTCGGACCTGCAGGCGCTCTGCTGCGAGACGATCGACAACTACGTGGTCGATTCGGTGCTGCAGCCTCTTGCGCGGACCATCGCGCTCGACTGAACGGCTCGCCGCCGGCGACGGCCACCTTCGAGCAAGTGCTGACCTCCGCTAGCGGTAGCGAGACGCCGCAGGGCCGGCGGCGGTGCTGGGGGCTAAGCCGCCTGGCAGCTCCCACGGGGAAGATTCGGCCGACGCCGGCGGCGTCCGGCCCTGCTGGCTTGCCACGCCAGCGGTGGGCGTCGGCAGCAGCACTTGGGGAGCGGCCTCATCGACCGCCGCGGGCGCCGACACGCTCAGCCGCCCGTCGCCGCTGGCCTCCTCGGCCGGCAGCGGCAGTGTGAGCCGCGGTGGCGATGCGTCGCCGGCCAGCAGGCTCACCGCCATCATCCCGACGGCTACCACAACGCACGTGACAACCGTCAGCAACGCGCTCACGCCCACGCCGAGCAGCCGGCGGCCGCCGGGCGTCTCGCTAGTCTTGCCGAGGGTCGTCAGGTCCATGGAACGCTAGTCGCTCTTGCGGCCGCTTGGTGGGGTCTGTCCGCTCGGCAACCGACGCGTTGCCGGTGCGGTGTGCGTGTTCATCCGCCGCTGCCGGGACCCGAGACACGCCGGGCGACCCGCAGCTTCGCGCTGCGGGAGCGTGGGTTGCGTGCTGTTTCGGCGTCGGTCGGCAGGATTGGGCGGCGGGTGATGGCTTCTAGCCTCGGGTCGTCACGCATGGCTTGCTTGACGCGTCGGTCTTCTAGCGAGTGGAAGCTGATCACCGCCAGCTTCCCCTCGGCACCTAGGCAGTCGGGCAGGCGGCGCAGCGCGGTTTCTAGCCACCGCAGCTCGTCGTTCGCGGCGATCCTCAAGGCTTGGAATGTGCGGGTTGCCGGGTCGATCTTTGCGTCGCGGCGCCGCGGGACGGCCTGACGGATAATATCGGCCAAGTCGGCCGCTGTCCTGATCGGTTTCGCGGCGCGACGCGCAACAATGCGGCGGGCGATGCGGCGGCTGTGGCGTTCTTCACCGTGCTGGTAGATCAGGTCGGCCAGGTGCTTCTCGCTGAGCCGCTCCACCAGCCGCCACGCCGGCTCACCCCGCGTGGTGTCGAACCTCAGGTCCAGTTCGCCGTCACTGCGGAAACTGAAGCCGCGTGCGTCATCGGCGAGCTGATCGCTGGACAGGCCCAGGTCCAGCACGATGCCGCTCACAGGGCCCAGGCCCTGCTCTGCTAGCACCTCCGGCAGCTGGGCGTAGTTGGCGTGGACGGCCAGCACGGGCAGGCCTGTCCCCCACTGGCCTGCAGACTGAACAGCGGCGGCATCGCGGTCGAGGGCCACCACCGTTCCGCTGGGTGCGACCCGCTGTGCCAGCAGCCGAGTGTGGCCGCCGCCGCCCATGGTGCCGTCGACCACGACGTCGCCAGGGCGGGGCGAGAGGGCCTCGACAATCTCTTCCGCCAAAACGGCGATGTGCTGCGTCATTGCATGCCTGCGTGGGCCACGGCGCCGGGCGGCGGCTTACCCGGCGGGCAATCGCAGACGCTTGGCGGCACCAAGCAGACAGCAGCAGCAGCGGCCTGCCAAGCCGTAGCCCCGCCTACCCGCGCGGCCTGCGTCCGCAGGCGGGCCGGGCCCAGGGGAACATGGGCGGCCCGGCGAGCGTCGCCCCCCAGACACATCCATGCGTCTGGGGGCAGCGTTACGACGCCGCGGCGCCCCTCGCGGGCCGCCACTGCCGCGGCTCCCTGCGCATCCATGCGGGAGCCTGCCGAGCCAGGCGGCGCCCTGATCGGGCCCTGAGGGGGGCGTGTGGCCGGCGCCCCGCTCTGCCTTGCTCGACACGGCGGGCCACGGCGGTCCCGCCTTGGTGTGCTTAGCCGATTCGTCGCCGCGCCGTCGCTGCTAGCGTGGCTAGCGGGGCGGCAGCCGCCGCGGCGTGGGCTGCCGCTGGGCAGTCCGCCCGACGCGGCGTGTGCGAACGAGCGGCCAAGATAAGCCGGGCCTGCGGCTGGTCAACACGCGGTTGGGCTTGCTGTCACTGGCGGCCTGTTCACTGGCAGCACCCGTGAAACGACCGCGCGGCCGTGGTCTGGCGTGGCGGCTTGCGACAATATTTTTTTGACGCAATTTTTTCCTGACGCGCACGGCGCTAGACCAGCCTCCGCGGCAAGACGCCGCGCACGGGCGAAACGATCGGCCGCCACGCTACGCCGATGTTCAGGCCTCGTTCGTGCGATATCATGGGCGGCAGGCAGCCGAAGCACACCACGCAACGCAACCGGCCCCGCTGCACGGGCGCTGCTGCACGGGCGCTGCTGCACGGGCGCTGCTGCACGGGCGCTGCTGCACCGGCGCCGGTCCCCGGCGCCGCGTTGCGTGATGCAGCCTGTCGCTCCCGAACCCGCATGCTCCCACGGCCGGTCGATGGCACACGGCGCCTACTTCCTAGAATACGACCTGCCAAAAGAGCTGATCGCGCAGCAGCCGCTCAGCAACCGCGCAGACGCGCGCCTGTTGGTTGTCGATCGTCAGCGGCAGAGCCTCGCGCACCACCACGTGCGGGACCTGCCGGACCTGCTGCGGGCCGGCGATCGGCTGGTGCTGAACAACACGCGGGTGATGCCGGCGCAGCTCGTTGGTAAACGCGTGGGCACCGGCGGCCGCTGGCAGGGGCTATACCTGGGGACCGAGCCCGACGGGCACTGGCGCCTGGTCTGCAAGACACGGGGGAGGCTCTCGGCGGGCGACTCCGTAGACCTGGAAGACCGCGACGGCCGCGTCGCCGACAAGCTGTGGCTGCTCGAGCGCCTCGACGGCGGGCAGTGGCTGGCGCACCTGAACTCCGATCGCTCGGCCGAGGACGCCTTGCCCCAGATCGGCCGTGTGCCGCTGCCGCCCTACATCCGCGGCGGGCAGATGGTGGACGCGGACACGCAGGCCTACCAGACCGTCTTCGCCCGCAAGCCGGGGGCCGTCGCCGCGCCCACCGCCGGGCTGCACTTCACCAAGCCGCTGCTGCAGAGCATCGAGCACGCGGGCGTCGGCTTCGCGGCCGTGACGCTGCACGTCGGCCTCGGCACGTTCCGGCCGATCTCGCCGGGCGGCGTCGAGCAGCACCAGATGCACGCCGAGTGGTGCGAACTCGACGAGGCGGCCGCTCAGTCGCTCGGCGCCGCCAGGGACGCCGGCGGCCGCATTGTCGCCGTCGGCACCACCTGCGTGCGGACGCTAGAAACGGCCGCGGCGGGCGGCCGGCTGCAAGCGTGGCGGGGCCAGACCGACCTGTTCATCAAGCCGCCCTACGCATTTGCTGCGGTCGACGCGATGATGACCAACTTCCACTTCCCCGGCACGACGCTCCTGCTGCTGGTCCAAGCTTTTGCCGGGCGGGACCTGCTGGAAGAAGCCTACCGCGAGGCGATCCGCGAAGAGTACCGCTTCTACAGCTACGGCGACGCCATGCTGATCGTCTGACGCCGTTGCCGAACGAGCGGGGCCGAAGGCTTCGGGTCGTTTCCGCTTAAGCCGTCACGCGATGGAGCGATGGAAAAAGGCGCGGCTCTCCCCGGCAAGGACCGGGGCAGGCAGTCCCTGGGGTCGAGAAGAGCCGCGCTGTGTTCGTGCGTATCTAGGAAGCCAATCTGACGCGGCCCTGCACCACGGTCTCCGGGCGCAGCGGATGGACGATCGCGCCGCCTGGCAGCCGGTGAGCCCGCCCGCTTTGCCAGACCAAACATCGACCAGAACACGCATGGACTTTACCGCCAACCACGCCTCTCTCGGACGCTGCTCGGGCATCGCGAAAAGCCGTTGTTGGACGCCCGCCGGCAGCACAACCTTGGCGGCGGCGCGGTGACGCGGCCGGCGTCGCCCGCTAGGAACCAAGGGCCCCGTTCAGGTGCGAGGCAGAATCGTCAAAGCTGTCCGCCGTGGCGTTGGCCATCGTATTCACCGCCCCTACACACGCCAGGACGATAAGCGCCAGCAGCACCGCGTACTCGACCGCGGTGGGCCCGTCTTCGCTGCTCAGAAATCGCCAAACAGCTTTCATGGGGCACCAAACGAAGCGGGCGGTCGCTGCCGCGGTGTGGCAGAGGAGAAGAGGGGGCGCGTCACGCACCAAAAGCCTACGCCATACACGCCGCTCGTGCTTCGTCTTCCGGCGACCGCCCGTGGGCCTGCCGATGAGTCGCCAGATACCTATACCGGTTACAACGCCTTAGCGGGTCGTCACTCACCGAGCACGCTAATGCACACGACCTCGCGAAGCCGGCGGCACAAGAACGCACCGCCTGCCGCCTACCGCTCGTGGCGAGCAGCGCTGCTGAAAGTGTATTCCGGAAGCGCGGACGGAGCTGGGGGGCCACGCGGCGAGGCCGGGAGCGTTCTATCCCGCCACGCAGGCGGCTACGCCTGGAAAGACGACCCGCAACCGCAAGACTTCACGGCGTTCGGGTTTTCGAACGTGAAGCCCCGCTTCTCGATGCCGTCGTAGTAGTCGATCGTCGTGCCGTCCAGGTAGAGGGCGCTCTTCTTGTCGACCACCACGCCGACGCCGTGGCAATCGTACTTGCTGTCGGCTTCAGCGCTGAACGAATCATCAAAACCCAGGGCGTAGCTGAAGCCACTGCAGCCGCCGCCGGTCACGCCGACACGCAGCACAGCCTCCTCAGCCAATTCCTGGCTGGTCATGATCCGCTTGACTTCCTCGGCGGCCCGTTCGGTGAGGAGGACTCCCATGATCTCTTTCTCCGCAATCTTCGTGAGAATCGGGCAGGGCCCGAATGTCGGAAAACCAATGGTTGTGCTGGCAACGCCGTGCCACCCACGGGCGGATCGCCCGCCTGCTACATCGAGAGTATACCAACTGGTTTTGAGTGAAAAGACTTATCGACGGCCGCCCCACGGATTCAGGCCGCCGGCCTGTTACGGAGCCGCGCAACCGCGGCAGCGATGCCGGCGATCGCCGCTTCGATGTCCGCCGCCGTGTTGAACCGCCCCAGACCGATCCGCAGGCTGCAGCGGGCGGCGTCGGGCGACAGGCCGATGGCCTGCAGCACGTGGCTGGGCTCGGCGTCGGCCGACGAGCAGGCCGCCCCGCTGCTCATGGCCAGGCCCGGGCAGTGGAGCTGGATGGCCTCGCCGTCGACGTCGCCGAAGGTCACCATCAGGTTGCCGGGCAGGCGGATGGGCGCGTCGGGGCCGTCCCCGCCCAGGCTTGGCCCGCAGATTTCGACCCCGGGCACGCCGCGGAGCAGCCCGGCGGCTAGGGCATCCCGCATCTCGGAAAGCCGGGCCGCCTCGCTGGACATTTCGGCGCCGCAAAGCTCCACCGCCGCCGCGAAGCCAACGATGCCCGGCACGTTGAGCGTGCCGGCCCGGCGGCCCGCCTCTTGGCCGCCGCCGGTCACTAGCGGGTCCAGCCGGACTACCGGGTCGCGGCTACGCACGTAGAGGGCACCGACGCCCTTGGGCCCGTACAGCTTGTGGGCCGTGAAGCTCATCAAGTCGACGCCCAGCGAGCGGACGTCCACCGGCAGCTTGCCAACCGCCTGCGTCGCGTCGGTGTGCAGCAGCACGCCGCGGCGGCGGCACTCGGCGGCGATCTCCGCCAGCGGCTGGACCACGCCGATCTCGTTGTTGGCCATCATGACCGACGCCAGGCAC
>JBCCQL010000213.1:0-5961 GCA_039024355.1 Planctomycetota bacterium | reverse complement strand
CCGTACTGCTCCTCGAACATCTCGGGCAGCACCGACGCCTCGACCGTCGCCTGCACCTCCTCGGCCGTCGGCCAGATGTCGGCCAGCATGACCGGCTGGCCGTCGGCGCCCGCGCCCAGGGGCTCGGTCGTTAGGTCGATGTCGGTAGTGCCGGCCAGGGCGTAGGCGACCACCAGCGGCGGGCTCGCCAGGTAGTTCGCCTTCACGTGCGGGTTGATCCGCCCCTCGAAGTTCCGGTTGCCCGACAGCACGCCGGACACAATCAGGTCGCCGGCAGTCACCGCGTCGGCCACGGGCCCGGGCAGCGGGCCGCTGTTGCCGATGCACGTCGTGCAGCCGTAGCCCACGGTGTAGAAGCCGACCGCCTCGAGCGCCGCGTCCAGGCCCGCCTTCTCCAGGTACTCGGTCACCACGGTCGAGCCCGGCGCCAGGCTGGTTTTGACGTACGGCTTGGCCCGCAGCCCGCGGGCGGCGGCTTTCTGGGCGACTAGGCCGGCGGCCACCATCACGCTGGGGTTGCTCGTGTTGGTGCACGAAGTAATGGCGGCGATAGCCACCGCGCCGTGCGTGATGTCGGTCGTGTTGCCGTTGTTGTGCACCGTGGCGGTGCTGGCCAGCTTCGCGTCGTCCAGGCCGAAGCCCTGCGGCCCCACGTCGGCGCCCAGGGCCTGGTTGAACGCGGACTTCATCCGGCTGAGCGGCACGCGGTCTTGCGGCCGCTTGGGCCCGGCGAGCGACGGCTCGATAGTCGCCATGTCTAGCCGGACGACCTTGGTGAACACCGGCGGCGCGTCCGCGTCGGTGCGGAACAGCTGGTTCTCCTTGCAGTAGCGCTCGACCAGCTGCACCTCGTCGTCGGTGCGGCCCGTGCCGCGTAGGTAGGTAAGCGTGACGTCGTCCACGGGGAAGAAGCCCATGGTGGCGCCGTACTCGGGGCTCATGTTGGCGATGGTCGCCCGGTCGGCCAGCGACATGCCCGACACGCCCTCGCCGAAGAACTCGACGAACTTGCCGACCACCTTCTCCTTGCGGAGGACCTCCGTGACGGTCAGCACCAGGTCCGTGGCCGTGGCGCCGGCGGGGAGCTTGCCGGTGAGCTCCATGCCCACCACCTCGGGCATGAGCATGTAGATGGGCTGGCCGAGCATGACGCCCTCGGCCTCGATGCCGCCGACGCCCCAGCCGACGACCCCCAGGCCGTCGATCATGGTGGTGTGGCTGTCGGTCCCCACCAGCGAGTCCGGCAGCGCCAGCTTCTTGCCGTCGGGCGTGTCGCGCAGAAACACGCACTTGGCCAGGTACTCGAGGTTCACCTGGTGGACGATGCCCGTGCCCGGCGGCACGACGCGGAAGTTGTCGAACGCCTTCTGGCCCCAGCGGAGGAACTCATACCGCTCTTTGTTGCGCGAGAACTCGAGCTCGGTGTTTAGGTCCAACGCCGAGTCGCCGGCAAAGTGGTCGACCTGCACCGAGTGGTCGATCACCAGGTCCGCGGGCACCAGCGGGTTGATCTTGCTGGGGTCGCCGCCCAGCCGCTGCATGGCCGACCGCATGGCCGCCAGGTCGACCACGGCCGGCACGCCGGTGAAGTCTTGCAGCACGACGCGGGCCGGCTTGAAGGGCACCTCGACCGCGGCGGCGCCCTTGGACTCCGCCCAGTTCGCCAGGGCTTTGACGTCGTCTTGCGTCACCACGTAGTCGTCGCAGTTGCGGAGCACGGACTCCAGCAGCACGCGGATCGAGTACGGCAGCTGCGCGATGTTGGTCAGCCGCGCGTCTTCCAGCGCAGAAAGGCGGTACAGGTCGGCGGCGCCGCTGCCGGTGTTAAACGTGCCGCGGGCAGAGAAGAAATCGTTGGCTAGCATGGTCGGACCCGAGTAGCGCTATCGGTCAGGCATGTGGCTTGCAATCCTGCAACTGTACCGAGTTTAGCACGCCGCGCGGAGGCGGACACGACGCCGGGAACCCGCGTGCCTGCACGCACAACCGTGGCTGTCTGGCGTCAGCGGCCGGCGCGCGAGCGCGGTTTGTCCGGCCGGCATTCGGCTACCCACCAGCGGGTCGCGGGGTCGGTGAACGCCCGCCGGATCCGGCGGCTGCGGGTGTCGCGCAGGAAGAGCGGCCCGGCCGCGGTGCGTTGCAGGCCAAAGCGGCGTGGCAGGTCGGTGTACAGCGACACCGGCGGCCTCGACTGCCAGCGCGGCTGGAAGCCCTTGAAGCGAGCGCCCGTTGCCGCGTCGTACAAGAACACCGTAGACAGGCCGAGTTCTTCCACGCAGAACCACACCGCGGCGTGCAGCATGACTTCCTGCCAGCCGCGGGCGTGCCGCCGCAGCACCCGGCGGTCTTCGGCGGTCGCCCGATCGCTGTCGGCCGCCTGCGTCTCGCGTGACCAATCGCTCTGCAACTCCTCGATCAGCGCCTCGCCACGCGGCAGGTCGATATCCAACCGGGCCCAAGCGAGCGTAAGCTCTGGCGGGTCGGCCACCGGGTGGGTGGAGCCGGGCTCCAGCTCGTAGGCCGGGGCGAGCCGGCTGATCCGCCGGTGGTCGCTCCGCGGGAAGTTGAGCTGCAGCACCAGGTTCTGCCCCGGCCGGGCCATCTGGTGCCACGACTGGTCCCACTTCGAAGCGTCGTTCGGCCAGCGGCCCAGCGTCAGGCGGTAGGCAGAGCTCGGTTCACGCCAAACCGACTCTAGCAGCGCGTGCCGGAGCCGGCCGTCGCCGCACGACGCCAGCACGCTCTTGACCGCCGGCCGTCGCAACAGCCCGGCCAGCCGCGACCGCTTGATGTCCGCCACCGCGGCGCCGTCGGCCGTCAGGTAACGCAGCATGCGCAGCGCGTAGCGGTCGGGGAAGTCGTAGAACAACGACCTGCCGGCGGGCAACGCCGCGATGATCTGGCTGACGTCGGCGGGCAACATGCCGGTAGAGAGGGCGCCGCGGCCGAGAGGTTCGCGGCGTCGGCGGCGGGCGCCAGCGAAGATGCCGACGGCTGCGGCCTCGGTTACCCGAAGGCCGGTTGATTCGCGGGCACGGCCGGCCGATAAGCCTTCAGGGGCGGGGTGAGCGGACCGGCCGGCCGGCAGAGACTGCCCTCTGGCGCGGCGTGCCGGTGCGGGGCAAGCACCCCGCCCCCTCCCGCTGCGTGCCGCGCTTTCCGAGAGGACCCGCGACTCGGCGGCCCAATCAGCGGTGCACCAGCATCTCTTGCCGGTAGCGCTTAATGACGTCGGCACGCAGCAGCAGGCCGACCAGTCGGCGGCCCTCGCCCTGGCCGACTTCGACGGGCAGCGTCTCTACGTCGCGGGCGCCGAAGTCACGCATCGCCTCGATCAGGTTCTGCGCCGGGTGCAGCGAGATGGCCGTGCGCAGCGCGATGTCTTCGGCGTTGACCAGCGTGGGCGAGATGTCGCTGTCCAGCACGCGGTGCAGGTCCTCGGCCCGGATGATGCCCAGCAGTTTGCCGTCGGGGTGCAGGACCGGCAGGCTCTCGATGTCGGGGTGCTCGCGGGCGATGCGGACAATGTCCAGGGCGTTGTCGCTGGGCGAGAGCGTCGGGAAGTGCCGTATCATCACGTCGCGGACCATAATGTGGTCCAGGTTGTGCAGGTCGTGCCCGCGGGCGATGTGCTCGCCGCGGCGGCTGAGCTTCTTGTAGTAGATGCTCTCGGGGTCCACGACGCGCGCCACCACGGTCGCCAGGCCGGCGGCGGCCATGATCGGCAGGATCACCTGGTAGTTGCTGGTCATCTCGTAGACGATCAGGATCGCGGAGAGGACGCCGTGCGTGGTGCCCGCCACCACCGCCCCCATGCCGACGATGGCGTACACGCCCGGCGAGTGGCTGTAGCCGGGCAGCCACAGGTTCATGACCAGGCCGAACGACGCGCCGAGCGTCGCCCCGAGGTACAGCGAGGGGGCGAACACGCCGCCGGACCCGCCGCCGGCGAGCGTCAGGCTGGTGAGCAGCGGCTTCAGGACGACCAGCGGCAGCAGCCACCACAGCTGGGCCAGCAGCTCCTCGCGGGGCACAAAGACGGTTTTGTCTGCCTGTTGATTGCCACGCACGCGGTCTGCGGAGCGGGCCAAGGCCTCGGCGGCGGTGTCCATCAGGCCGGCTACGTCGACGGCGGCCACGTCGACGGCGGCCACGTCGACGGCGGCCGCATCGCCGGCGACTGGGTCGCCGGCGGCTGGGTCGCCGCCGCCAGGCCCCAGCTCGATCGGGGCTCGGCGTAGGTGCAGCGCGTGCTCTACCACACCGTACCCGACGCCCATCAGCGGCGGCTCAACGGCGTGGCCTTCGTCCTGCTTTTGCCGGGCGTCGGCCGACACACTGGGCGGTACTTTTGGGTAGGCCAGCCCGGAGAGCCCGATCAGCAGGCCCACCACAACCGCCCGCTGCCACCAGCCGGGCAGGACCCGCAGCGTGATGTCTTCGGTCGCGTACAAGAGCTTGACGAAGAGCGCCGCCGCCAGCCCCGCCACAAGCCCCAGCACCAGATAGCTTGGCAGCTGCACCCACGCGCCGCCGAAGTCGTAGCTGAGCTGCGTGAAGGCGGGCTCAAAGCGGTGTTCGCCCACGTGCTGCTGCACCACATCGGCGATCACGCTGGCGAAGACAATCGGCGTGAGCGATTCCACGGCGAACGTGCCCAGGATGATCTCGCTGGCGAAGATCACCCCCGCCAGCGGCGCGTTGAACGTGGCGCTGATGCCGGCCGCGGCGCCGGCGGCCACCAGCACCTTGATGTTCTTGGCCGAGAGCTGCAGCAGCTGCCCCGCCGCGCTGCCCAGGGCCGAGCCGATCTGCACGATGGGCCCTTCCCTGCCCACGGAGCCGCCCGTGCCGATGGTCACGCCGCTGGCCAACACTTTGACCAGCGCCACGCGTGGGCGGATCGCCCCGTCGTGCCGGGCCACGGCGGTGATCACCTCGGGCACGCCGGCGCCCTGGGCCTCCGGAGCGAAGCGGCGGGTAAACCACGACACGGCAAGCAGCCCACCGATTGGGCTCAGCACCAGGCCCGCGGCCCACCACGGCGACTCGATCAGCCCATGGCTCGCGGCGCCGAAGGTGTACTCTTCGACCAGCTCGATGATCAGCGAGAAGAGCTTCGCCCCGAACCCGGCCAGCAGCCCCACAACACCCGCCAGCAGGATGGTGAGCTTGCCGCCCGGCACGCTGCCGCGCTGCGCGAGCGACGTGATCCGGTGCCGCAGCTGCGTCCACCAAGGGTTGTCGACCGGGGAGCTTGCCATGCTGGGCGGCGCGTGCCGTGGGGGTTTGCAGGTGTGGGTTTACGTGGCGGCGCCAGGGGGGATTGGCGGCGTGCGGCCCCTAGTGGAGATCGTGAGGATATTCGCCGCGCGTGGGCGCCGCCAGCCGCACGCCCCACGCCGCCCATCGCCAAGCCGCTGACGGACCGCTAAACTGCGTCACTTACACGCACGTCTGGTGATGTCCTACCGCTCCACCGCCGACGCCGCCGTGCCGCGGCCGCTCGAACCATGACCGAACGCGTCTACAACTTCTCTGCCGGGCCCGCCGTGCTGCCGGTGCCCGTGCTCGAGCGTGTGCGTGACGAGATGCTCGCCCTGCCCGGCGTGGGGGCCAGCGTGCTAGAGATCAGCCACCGCAGCGCGGCGTTTACCGAGATCATCGAGGCGGCCGAGGCCAACCTGCGCAAGCTGCTCGATATCTCGGACGACTACGCGGTGCTGTTCTTGCAGGGGGGCAGCCGCCTGCAGTTCTCGATGGTCCCGATGAACCTGCTCGCCGAAGGCCGGTCCGCGGACTACATCCTCACCGGCTCGTGGGGCAAGAAGGCGCTGGCCGAGGCCAAGAAGGTGGGCAAGACCCGCGTCGCCTACGACGCGTCGGAGACCAACTTTGACCGGGTGCCGGACGAGGGCCAGCTAGACCTAGCGCCGGACGCGGCGTACGTCCACTACTGCT
>JBCCQL010000212.1:0-5982 GCA_039024355.1 Planctomycetota bacterium | reverse complement strand
TGCAGATCCACGACGAGCTGCTGTTCGACGCTCCGGAAGAAGAGCTCGAAACGCTGTCAACGCTGGTCCGCGAAGAGATGCAGGGCGTCATGGCGCTCCGCGTGCCGCTGAGCGTCGACATCAAGACCGGCCCGACGTGGGCCGACTGCTAAGCGGGTGCGTCGCCCAGTCCGCGTTAACCAGCTGCGCCCGGCCACAGCGAAGCAAACACCAAGCCGGTGACCGCGGCGTAGACGGCGCCGTCGATCAGGTCCATCAAGACCTTCCGGCGGAACCAGATCACGTTCGACAGCCCGCAGAAGACGTGTGTCAGCACGCCGGCGACGGCCGTGAACTGGAAAACGGCCCAGAAGCCGTCGCCCGGGCTCAGGGCCAGGCTCGCCAGGTAGCCGATCACCGCCGCGGCGGCCAAGAAGTGCGTGAGCGTCAACGCGATGTTCTTGCCCATGCTCGGCACATGCGGCCACAGCACCAGCGTGCCGCGGCAGCGGGCCGCCTGCGACTTGAACTTCTCGGAAGTGCCGTCGTGATCGGCCGCGAAGGGGAACACGTACTGCCCGACCGGCACGCCCCGCGCGTCGAGCCAGTCAATCAGGTCGTCCTCGCCCTCCAGGCGTGTCCACTCGGGCTTGTGGTGCGGCAGGACCACCCACGCCAGCGTGCTGCAGACGTGCACCGCCAGGCCGGCCAGCAGGATCGGCAGCCAGAGTTCGTAGACCGTCATCGCCGCCTCTCGTGGGAGCCCCTCGAAACCACCGCAACGCCGAGGCCGCTCACAGTAAGCTAGCCGCGGCATGCGGTCTAGCTTTGTGAGTGAACCGCAAAGGTCGCAGAGTGCGCGGAGTGGTTCCGCCGGCTACAGATTTCTGCCGCGGCCGGCGTGGTTCATTCGCAGCGGCCTATCCGCTACCCTACCGCCACGCCGCAACCCGCTCCGATCCACCCGCGCGAAGCCGACGATGGACACAGACTTTTGGTACCTCTTCTCGGTCCCCGCCCTGTCGACGCTGGCGGTGCTCATCTTGCTGCAGGCGGTGCTGGGGTTCGACAACCTGCTGTACATCTCGATCGAGTCGAAACGCGCGCCCGAAGAGAAGCAGGCGTTCGTCCGCCGCACGGGCATCCTGATGGCCATCGGCCTGCGGATCGTGCTGCTGTTTGTGATCATGAGCGCGATCGACTCGCTGAAGAAGCCGCTGTTCACCCTTGATCTTCGAAGCCCCTTCGCCGCCTCAGCCGACGACGGGCCCAGCGACGGGGCCGAAGCAACCGAAGCGTCCGCCGCGGGCGAAGGCAACACGGAAGACGCCAAATCCGCGGACAGCAACGAAGCCGCGGACGGCACGGCAACCAGTGACGCGCCGGCGGGTGACGGAGCGGCGGGCGACGAAGCTACAGCAAACGGGGCAGAGCCCGAAAAGCTCGGCCCCACCGGCGGCGAGAAAAGCGAGTGGAAGGTCGGCTACCAAGAGCGCGGCGACTACTGGCTGTATGGCGACTTTACGTTCCACAGCCTCATCACGCTCTTCGGCGGCGTGTTCATCTTGTACACGGCCGTCAAAGAGGTGCTGCACCTGCTGGCCGTGGAGCACATCGAGGGCAAGGGCGACGCCAAGCCCAAGTCCGCCGGCGCCGTGATTTTTATGATCGTCCTGATGAACCTGATCTTCTCGTTAGACTCGATCCTGTCGGCCATGGCGCTGACCAAGAACTTCTGGGTGATGGCCGTCGCGATCGTCGTCAGCGGCCTGCTGATGCTCTACCTGGCGGACACGGTCAGCGAGTTCCTGAAGAAGAACCGCATGTACGAGGTGCTGGGGCTGTTCATCTTGTTCATCGTCGGCGTGATGCTAATCGGTGAGGGCGGCCACCTGGCGCACCTGCAGCTGTTCACCTACCACGTCGAGCCGATGGCCAAGAGCACGTTCTACTTCTCGATTGGCGTCTTGGTGGTGATCGACATCGTGCAGAGCAAGTACCGCAAGAAGCTGCTTGCGCAGCGCGAGCACGAGCTGCAGGCGTGACGCCACGCAGCCGCACGTTTCGCAGACAGCAGGGTTTCGCTGTTGGCACAAAACCTACGCCGATGGCCCAAATCGTTGGCCTAAAACAGGCGGGGCGAGATTTGGCGTTCCGCCGGATAGGGTGACAATCGGGCCGAAACAGCCGTGCCCGGTTTTTGCACCATCTGCCACCTACGCGCGGCGTAAGTCGTTTGTCGCCGGCCGGGCGACGCGTGAACGAGCTCACAAAGGGCGGCAAAAACCCTCCCGGCTGTGCTCCTCGCAGAATTCTCACAGCAAGATTATGCCGCCCGCCAATCCGCGGGCGGAGCTGCCTCCGGCGCTACGCCTGGTGCGTGTAATGCACCCACCCGCGCGACGTGCGGAAGAGCCACGCCGTGATGGCCAGCACCAGCACGAACAGCACCCAAGCCATTGCGCTGGCGTAGCCCATCTCGAGGTCGCGGAAGGCGGCCAGGAACAGGTGCAGCGAGAGCAGCAGCGTGCTGCCCGCCGGGTCGCCCACGCCGTCGCTCACCAGGTAGACCTGCGTGAACGCCTGGGCGGCCTGCACCGTGCCCATCACCAGGTTGAAGAAGATGACGGGCGAGAGCACCGGCAGCGTCACGTGCCAGAACCTGCGGACGGGCCCGGCGCCGTCGAGCCGGGCCGCCTCGTACAGCGTGGTGGGGATGTCGGCGATGGCGGCCAGGTAGATCAGCATGAAGTTGCCGACGCCCCACAGGCTCATCAGGACCAGCGCGTCCTTCGACCCAAAGACGCGGCCGGGCGACTGCGATTGATCCGGCCACGAAGGGGGCCACGCCGCCTCGCTGGTGCTAGCGAACCAGCCCTGGGCGGCGCCCTCGCCCGCCGCCCGCGTCAGCACCGCGTTCACCAACCCGTGCTGCGGGTCGAGCATGCCTACCCACAGCACCGCAGCCGCGACCGTCGGCACGATCGTCGGCAAGAACCACAGCGTCCGGTAGATGGCGACGCCACGCACCTTCTGCGAGAGCAGCGTGGCCAGCAGCACGCCCAGGGCGATTGACGCCGGCACGCTGATGGCGGCGTAGTACCCGGTGTTCCAAAGCGCCCGGCCGAACGGCCCGCCAGACCAAAGCTCGTCGGCCAGCCGGCGGTAGTTGGCGCCGCCGGCCCAGCGGGGCGGCGTCAACAGGTCGTACCGGCAGAAGCTCCAGTAGAGCGACGCGGCGAACGGGTAGGCCGTGAGCGTGACAAACCCCACCAACCACGGCGCGATGAACGGCAACGCCCGGCGTAGCCTGCGGGCGTGGCTGCGGTGCAGACGGTCAGGTGCGTCGCCGGTTTGCATTGCCCCTACGTTGCCTGGCGGAGTACGCTACTGTCGCGGCGCGACACGCTTTTGGCGGTCGCTCTACCCGCTTTTACGAGCAGCCGAGTGTACCAAGCCCGCGGCACGGTGAAGGACGCACGCCGCGTCTTGGCACTCGCCGTGCGTGACAAACGGCTCCGTACGGCGTGGCTTGACCCGGTCGCGGTAAGCTCCCGGGTCAGCCGCACAGACGGGAATGCTTCATCATGCTGATTGTCGGCCTCCTCGGCGGGATCGCCAGCGGCAAGTCTACAGTCGCCGCGCTGCTGGCCGAGCACGGCGCCGCGGTGCTCGACGCCGATCGAGCCGCCCACGACGCGCTGCGCGACCCCGAGGTGGTGCGGGCCCTCCGTTCGCGGTTTGGCGAAACGCTCTTCGGAGCCTCGGGCGAGCTAGACCGCCGGGCGTTGGCCGGCCGGGTCTTTGGGGGCGACGCCCGGTGCGTCGCTGACCGCGAGTTCCTCGAAGGCCTCATCCACCCACGGGTGCGTGCCGACCTGCGGAGCAGGCTCGCCGAACTCAAGTCCACCGGTCAATCGGCCGCCGTGCTCGACATCCCGCTGCTCCTCGAGGCGGGGTGGGCCAACGAGTGCGACGTGCTGCTGTTTGTGGATTCGCCACTGGCGGACCGGCTCGCCAGAGCCAAGCGGCGGGGCTGGGACGCCGCCGAGTTGGCCTCACGCGAGTCCGCCCAACTCCCGATCAAGGAGAAGCAGCGACGAGCCCACGCGGTCATTCCAAACGCGGCCGGCGCCGATGAGCTGCGGGCCAGAGTCGCCGCCGCGTGGCAGACGCACATTTTGCCCCGCTTGCCGTAGCCTCGGTCCGCGGCGCCAAATCGATGGCGGCGGCCGGCGTGAGGATTCCGCGAATTCGCCGTGTTGGGAGCTGATTTTTGCTTCCCACGCGAGACCGCGGTTTGTCATACTGCCAAGTGCGGCAAGCGGTTACGATGCCGGCGGTTTGGGTTCGACAACCCGCCGCATCCGGCGCCCCCGCTTGCGAGCACCCCACCGGCCACTGGCGTCCTGCCACGGGCCAGCCCCTCCGATCTCTCTTCCTCTTCAGGAGCGAAACCAGTCATGGCCGATAGCACAGGCCGCGGGTCCAGGCAGGACCGCGCCCGGCCCCCGCACGCACCCCGCCGGCGGCACGAAGGCCGGCCCAACCCGCCGCACATCGACCCGGAGCTGCTCAAACAACTCGACCGCGAAGAGCCGCTGTCCCTCGCCGAGGAGCTGGACAAAGCGGCCGAACGCGTCCGCCGCGCGGGGCCCGCGATCGGCAAGAGCAAGACGCTGGACAGCAACATCCACGTCGCGGAGCTGCAGCAGCTGACCATGCCGGAGCTGATGCAGATCGCCGAGGCAGAGGGCGTCGAGGACGCCGCGGGCCTCAAGAAGCAGGAGCTGATCTTCCGCATCCTCAAGGTGCGGGTGAAGCTCAACGGCATGATGTTCGGCGAGGGGACGCTAGAGATCCTGCCGGACGGCTTCGGCTTCTTGCGTAGCCCGGACTACCACTACCTGTCCTGCCCGGACGACATCTACGTCTCGCCCAGCCAGATCCGGCGGTTCAACCTCCGCAACGGCAACACCGTGGCGGGCACCATCCGCCCGCCGAAGGAGAACGAGCGGTACTTCGCCCTGCTGCGGGTCGAGTCGATCAACGGGGACGACCCCAACAAGCTGACGCGGAAGGTGTCGTTCGACGACCTCACGGCGTGCCACCCCGACTCGCGGATCCGCATGGAGACCACCGCCGAGAATGTCGAGATGCGCGTCGTCGACATGATCGTGCCCATCGGCTTTGGCCAGCGGGGCCTGATCGTCAGCCCGCCGCGCGCCGGCAAGACCATCCTGATGCAGAAGATGGCCCGGAGCGTGCTGCAGAACTACCCGGACGCCTACGTGATGATGCTGCTCATCGACGAGCGGCCCGAAGAGGTCACGGACATGGAGCGGGAGGTCAAGGGCCCGCACTGCGAGGTCATCAGCAGCACCTTCGACGAGCCGGCGGCCCGCCACGTGCAGGTGAGCGAGATGGTTATCGAGAAGGCGAAGCGGATGGTAGAGTTCGGCCGCGACGTCGTGATCTTCCTCGATTCGATCACGCGGCTGGCCCGCGCCTGGAACAGCGAATGCCCGTCCAGCGGCAAGCTGCTGTCCGGCGGCATCGACGCCAACGCGATGCAGCGTCCCAAGCGGTTCTTCGGCTCGGCCAGGAAGGTGGAAGAGGGCGGCTCGCTGACGATCATCGCCACGGCCCTGATCGATACCGGCAGCCGCATGGACGAGGTGATCTTCGAGGAGTTTAAGGGCACCGGCAACCAAGAGATTGTGCTCGACCGGGCGCTGGTGGATAAGCGGATCTGGCCGGCGATCGACATCAACCAGTCCGGCACGCGGCGCGAAGAGATGCTGATGGACCCGGAGGAGTACCGCCGCGTCTGCCTGCTCCGCCGGGTGCTGAACGAGATGAACCCGCCCGACGCGATGGACATGCTCACCAAACGGCTGCGGAAGACCCCGACGAACGCCGAGTTTTTGATGAGCATGAAAGAGGGGTAAGCTTCAACGACTTCTGTGCTGCTAGTTACGCTGTGCCGGGCGCCCTGGGCCG
>JBCCQL010000211.1:0-6010 GCA_039024355.1 Planctomycetota bacterium | reverse complement strand
GAGTTGGGAGTTGGGAGTTGGGAGTTGGGAGTTGGGAGTTGGGAGTTGGGAGTTGGGAGTTGGGAGGCGCTAGTTGGAAGACGCTGACGCGAGCTGTTTGGCGCCGAGGTTCTGCACACGGCGGGCGGCTTACGGTCCCGGCAGGAACTACCGCCTTCTGGCCGCCAACTCCCAACTTTCGCCAATCTACACGGTTCCGGAACAAACCGTCCATGCGGCACACGCGCGGCACGTGGCGAAACTTGACGGCAGCCGCGACCCAGCCGCGACTACCGGCAGCGGCCACGGGGGCGACGCAGTCTACTCAATCGGCAGCCGCCGGCGGCGGGCATCAGGCGGATGCGTGCCCGGCGGCGGCGATCCTCGCCCGCAGCGTTTCTGCCGCCCGCTCAGGCGACACAACGTTCAGAAACAGACCGGTGGCCAGCTCCAAGCCCGCCAGGCTCGTGACACGCGGCACGATCTCGATACGCCACGGCCACACCACGCCACTCGGCAGTATGGGCGCCGTGTGCAGCAGCACGTTGTAACCCGCTTGGCCGATCTCCCCCTCCACCGCGCGCAGCAGCGGCATCAGCACCCGGGCGAGGCGATTGGCGGCGGCAGGGCTCTTTATCGAGGCCTCCAGCGCGATCGGCAACGCTTCTTCGGCGCGGGCCGGGGCGGGCAGAACCGTCAGCTCGTACGGCTGCCGGCTGGCTGCGGGGCAGAACGCGAAGTAACCGTCACCGTCGTGGACCACCCGGCGCCCGTCCGCCCGTTCGGCCATCAGCCGCCCCAGCCACGGGCAGCGGCCCGCCTCGCCGCGGAGGGCTGCGTAGTTGCTCGCTTCGAGCGCGGCCAGCGGCGGCGCCTCGGGCAGCCCGATCACCTGGCTGTGCAGGTGCGAGAGCGACGCCCCAGCCGATGGGCCGACGTTCTTAAAGATCAGCCGGTAAGGGCGGCCGGCGTCGGCCACCGCCCGCAGCCTGTCGGCGTACACCAGCAGCACCTCGGCCAGTTCGTCGGTGGTCAGTTGCCCCGTCCGCTGCACGTGGCGGCGCGACTCGATGATCACCTCGTGGACGCCGCCACTCTGGGCATCAACGGCAGGGTACTTGTTGGGCACCACACGCACCCGCCACGGGGCCCCGCCCTTGGGGACCTGCAGGCGTGTCTCGGGGGTCGCGGCCTCGTTGCCGGGGCAGAAGACGCAATCGGCCCGCGGCGACGCATCGGCGCCGGCCGCCCCTGCCGCTGCCGCGAACTCGTTCGGCCGGCCGGCGCGGTGCTCGGCATACAGCACGCGGCGGCCGGTGAGCGGGTCTTCGCAGAAGTCGTCCATGCCGCAGAAATCCATGCCGCAGAGACTAGCAGAAGGGGGCCGGCAGGCGGCGAGCAACGCCGCGGCCTCAACCTAGCGCCGGCTGGCGGACGCGCTCGAGCGTCTCGGCGTAGAGGCCGACGTACTGCTCGGCGCTGCGCGACCACGACCAGTCTTGCCGCATGCCCGTCTGGACGATCTGGCTCCAGGCGTCCGGGTTGCGGTAGGCGTGCAACGCGCGGTCGATCGCTGTCTGCAGGGCGTAGGCCGACGCGTCGGAGAATGCGAAACCGTTGGCCGTGCCGTCGGCCAGCGTCTGCTGGTTGGTGTCGGTGATGGTGTCGGCCAGGCCGCCGGTCGCACGGACGATGGGCGGCGTGCCGTACTTCAGGCTGTACATCTGGTTCAGGCCGCAGGGCTCGTACCGGCTGGGCATCAAGAACATGTCGGCGCCCGCCTCGATGCGGTGCGCCAGCTCATTCGAGAAGCCGAGCGTCACGGCCACGCGCTCCGGGAACTCTGCCCGGAGGTGCGTCAGCAGGTCGTGGTACCGCTGCTCGCCGGAGCCCAGCAGCACCCACTGGGCGTCGGTTTCTCGGGCCATGCGGGGCAGCACCTCGGCGATGAGGTCGAAGCCCTTCTGCTCGGCCAGCCGGCCGACGGTGGCCAGCACCGGCGTCGCGGGGTTGACGGGCAGGCCCAGCTCTTCCTGCAACGCCCGCTTGCAGGCGGCCTTGCCCGCGGCGTAGTTGTCCGGCCCGTAGTTGGCGGCCAGGTGCGGGTCGGTCGCGGGGTTCCAGGCCGAGTAGTCGACGCCGTTCAGCACGCCCACCAGGTCGCCGGCCCGGTGGGCGAGGACGCCCTCGAGGCCACAGCTCTGCGGCGGCGCCTGGATCTCTTGCGCGTAGGTCGGGCTCACGGTGCTCAGCATGTCGGCGAAGACCAACGCGCCCTTCATCAGGTTGAGCTGGCCGAAGAACTCCAGCTGCCGCCAGTTGAAGTACTCCCAGCCCAGGCCGGTGAGCTCCATGTCCCAGTGCCAGAACGAGCCCTGGTACGCCAGGTTGTGGATGGTGAACAGCGAGGCGATCGAGTCGTACGGCGGGCGGCCGGCGTAGGCGGTCTTCAGGTACACCGGCAGCAGGCCCGCCTGCCAGTCGTGGCAGTGCAGCACGTCGACGGGCAACTCGAGCAGCCGGATCGCCTGCAGCACCGCCCGGCTGAAGAAGACAAACCGCTCGCAGTTGTCGTGGTAGTCGCCCCCCGCTTCGCCGTACGGGCTGCTGCGGTTGAAGTAGTCGTCCTGCTGCACCAGGTACACCGGCACGTCGCTGCCCGGCAGGGTGCTGCGGAGCAGCTCGCCGCCGATGAGCTTGCGGCCGATCGGCGCCTCGAAGCGGACGCCCGTCGACTCGATGGGCTGCCCCGACTCAAACACCTGCCGGAAGGCGGGCATGATCACCGCCGGCCGGACCCCACGCCGGGCGAGCTCAACCGGCAGGGCGCCACACACGTCGCCTAGGCCGCCGGTCTTGCAGAAGGGCACCGCCTCGGACGTTGCGAAAAGGATGTTCACGGTGCTGCTCTCGTACGCGGTGATGTCTACGCGATCGGCGGCGCCGCCAGCCGCAGCAAACCCGGCGTGACGCAACGCGGCGACGCGCACCGCTGCTTACCGCGTTTGTTGCCGCCGGAGGTGCGGCTGGGCACACGCCCCCTCAACCTTACCCGATTCGGCACAGCGGGGCCCCGCCGCAGAAGCGTTCTCCCCAGCCAAGTCGCCGCACACGGCCGCCGCGGCGGTGCATCCGGCACGACTCGCGCGACCATCCGCAAGCGGTGGCATGCACGCAGACGCGGTGCGTTTTCCGACCCGTCCTGCAGCAATCCGCAAGGACTCGAAATGGTCGACATGGCGATGTTTTTTTGTAACTATATGGCGCTACGGCTGATGCCTCTTCTTGCACACCACCACGGGCGATCCCCTTTTGCAGCACGCCATGAATCATCTTCGGACCAGCACCACAGCGCCGCGTCGTTCTTCCGGTTTCACGCTCGTCGAACTCTTGGTGGTGATCGCCATCATCGGGGTGTTGATCGCCCTGCTGCTGCCGGCCGTGCAGGCAGCACGCGAGGCCGCCCGCCGGATGCAGTGCAGCAACAACCTGAAGCAGTGGGGCCTAGCCGCCCTGATGCACAAGGACTCCCGCGGGTACTTCCCGCACGGCACGTATAACTACATCGACAGCACGGACATCGGCACGCCCGCGCCCTACGGCACCCACGACGGCGTGACGCAAGGCAGCGGCCCGCACACGATGAACCGCCGGTGCTGGTACCACGACCTGATGCCCTACACCGAAGAGGTCGCCCAGGGCGAGGCGCTCAAAGACCACTTCCGCCAAGGGCTGAACGCCCTGCAGTTTCCAGGGATGACCCTCCCGGTCGACATCGCAATGTGCCCTTCGGACCCGCTCAGCCCGAAGCTGGCGACCTTCACCGGCGGCTGGAACGGCCTGCCGACGCAAGGCTTCTCGGGCAACTACGTAGCCAACGCCGGCAGCGGATTCCTGAACCGGCCCGTGCCGGCGGCCAACGGGCAGCCCGCTCTGAATGCGTTTCAGGCGAGCGCCCGGCTCAACGGCATCTTCTTCGCCGTCTCCGAAGTGAGCTACAACAAGATCACCGACGGGTCGACCAAGACCGCCCTGTTTAGTGAGATCGTCCTGGTCGAAGACACCACGTCGCACGACATCCGCGGGCGGTACTACAACCCGGCCCACGGCGGCGTGTACTTCACCACGCTGAACCCACCCAACTCTCCCGAGCCCGACGTCTTCAACTGGTGCTCGCAGAGCCCGCCCGAAAACGCCCCATGCGTTCAGAGCCGGCAAGACATGCAGCTGGCCGCGCGGAGCTACCACGCGGGCGGCATCGCCAACGTCTGCCGGGCCGACGGCTCTGTGGCGCCGGTCTCTGAGCAGGTCGACTTGCCGGTCTACAACGCGCTGGGCAGCCGCAATGGCGAAGAGACCGTCACGGGAGACTTTTGATCGCCATGCCCTGCACCTCTTTGCCCGTAATGGGCAACGCCGTGCCTGCTGTACGCGTATGCGGCCTGCTTGCCGCAGGCCTAGCGTTTGCCGTCGGCTGCGGGTCGGCCGGTCCGCGAACCTACGAGGTCACCGGGTCGGTCACGTTTGATGGCCAGCCGGTTGAGGAGGGCTATATCACGTTCAAGCCCGCCGACGGCCGCTCGGCGCCGGCTTCGGAGAAGATCGTCGGCGGCGAGTACCGCCTTCAGGCAACCGCCGGCGCCAAGCGGATCGAGATCAAGGGCCAGCGCTTCATCGGCCCTGAGAACGCGGTGATGGGCGCCCGGGCCCGGGAGCAGTACATCCCGGCCCGCTACAACCTCGACTCCGAGCTAGAAGAAGAGGTCACCGCCGACGGCGAGAACCGCTTCGACTTCGACCTGAAGTCTAGCTGACGCCGGCGATTCGTTTTCTGATCAGCCGGCTGCAACACGGCCGGCCACCACGCGGGCGATCGCGTCGCACAGCCGGTCGGCGTTCGCGGGCGTCACACCTGCGACGTTGATCCGCCCCGAGCCAACGATGTAGATGGCGTCTTCCTCGCGCAGCCGCTCGACTTGGGCCTTCATCAGGCCCGAGAACGAGAACATGCCACGCTGCCGGTTGATAAAGGCGTAGTCGCCCACCGGAGCGAGCTTCTCTACCAGCAGCGACCGCATGGCGTTGATCCGCTCACGCATGGCGGCGACCTCGCCGTGCCACTGCCGCGTCAGCTCGGGGTCGCCCAGGATGATGCTCACCAGTTCGGCGCCGTGGGCCGGCGGGTTGGAGTAGAGCGTGCGGATGCACCGCTTGACCTGGCTGGCGACCACGGCCCGCCGCTCGGCCGACTCGGCCACAAAGCTCACCGCGCCAACGCGCTCGCGGTACAGGCCGAAGTTCTTCGAGAACGACGTGCAGACGATCAGCTCCGCCCCGCCGCGGCAGAACTCCCGCAGGCCCGCCGCGTCTTCCTCGATGCCGTCGGCGAAGCCCTGGTAGGCGAAGTCGAGCACCGGCAGCAGGCCTCGCCCGTACACGGCGTCGGCCAGCCGCTTCCACTCGCCGGGCGTGGGGTCCATGCCCGTCGGGTTGTGGCAGCAGCCGTGCAGCAGGATGGCGTCGCCGGCCGGCATCTTGTCGATGGCCGCCAGCGTGGCCTCGAAGTCGAGCCCGTTGGTCGCCGCGTCGAAGTACGGGAACGACGCCGTCGGCACGCCGGCAGCCGCGAAGACAGCCGGGTGGTTGGCCCACGTCGGGTCGGTCATGTGCAGCGTCGCGGCCGGCAGGTTCATCCGCAGGAACTCGCCGACGACACGCAACGCGCCGGTCCCGCCGGGCGTCTGGGCGGTGAACGCACGCTGGGACTCGATCACCTCGTGGCCGTCGCCGAAGGCAAGACGCTGCACCGCGGCGCCGTAGCCGGGCGCCCCAGGGATCGGCAGGTACGACTTGGTAGCCATCCGCTCCAGCGCGCGGCGGCTCGCCTCGCGCACGGAGTCGAGCACCGGCGTCGTGCCGCTGGCGTCCTGGTAGACGCCGACACCCAGGTTGATCTTGTGCGGGTTGGGGTCCGCTTTGAAGGCCTCGGTGAGGCCGAGGATGGCGTCCGGCGGCGCCGGCTCGACGGTCT
>JBCCQL010000210.1:0-6013 GCA_039024355.1 Planctomycetota bacterium | reverse complement strand
TACGCCCGCCGGCCCTTGGGCGGACGAGGCACGCACGCGGCTTGGGCTGGAGGGGCCAACCGAAAGCGACGCTTCGGCGCCCGAGGATTGAAACGACGCCTGAGGATTGAAGCCGCGGCGGGTCGCGCGTGTGGCCTGCCTGGCGGCCCTCACGGGCGTGGCGGTTTTTCCACGGCGGCGGGCCGCTTGCATTGGGGGCGGCATTGCCTACCTTTAGGCTCCGCCCGGCGGCACGCCCGCGTCGCTCCCGGCCGTAGCGCCCGCCAGTGCCGTCCGCCGCCCGTCCAGAGCGTGGCTCGGCACGCCCCGCAGCCATGAGCGAAATCCTCTTCCAGTACCAGCCGGTAAACCCCACCACGTGGGCTTACCTGTCGTCGCTGCTGTCGCTGGCGCTGTTCTTCAAGTTCAGCCGGCTGTGGACGCTGCGGAACCTGGACCTGCTGCTGCTCATCTTGCTCGCGCCGGCGCTGCTGTGCATCAAGCTCGGCATGCGCGACGCTAGGGCGGGCGTCGAGGTGCTGGGCTACGCGTGGCTGTTCGCGGTGAACACGCTGCTGCTGGTGCGGATGCTGATCGACCCCGCGCTTGTACGCAGGCCGCTGCTAGAGCCCAACCTGACGGTCGGCGGCACGGCGTTCCTCGGCGCCTCGCTGCTGCTGTTCCTCGCCGGCAACGTGATGAAGGGCAAGCCGACCGACGCGGACACCTACGCCACGCAGCGGGCGGAGTTTTTGGCGGACCTCAGGGAGGCGGCCCCCGACGGCGTCGCGCGGGGCGAAGCGGGCCCGACCCTCAAGAGCCACGGCCCCGGGTCGCCGTTCCTGTACCTGCTGCCGCACATCGAGACGCAGCCGGCCCTCGGCGGAGCCACCGCAGAACAGCGCGGCGGCGAGTACGCCGACGCAAGCGGCCCTAACGGCGGCGGCCCTGACGGCGGCGTCCCAGGAGGCGCCGTTCCGCGAGCGGGCCGGCCCATCGCCGTCGGCTACACGATCACCGCCAAGGTGATGGCCGTGCTCTCGCAGACGCTGATCGTGGTGGGCATGGTGCTGATCGCCGCCCGGCACTTCGACAACGCGGCCACGGGCATTTCCGCCGCCAGCCTGTACCTGATGCTGCCCTACACCGCCATGTGGACCGGCGGCGTCACCCACGCCCTGCCCGGCGCCTTGCTGGTGTGGGCGGTGCTGTGCTACCGGCGGCCGGTCGTCTCGGGGCTGCTGTTTGGGCTGCTGTGCGGCCTCATCTACTACCCGCTGTTCCTGCTGCCGCTGTGGGTCACGTTTTACTGGAGGCGGGGGGCGAAGCGGTTCGGCTTGGGGGTGGCCGTTTCGCTGGCGGTGCTGATCGTCACGCTCGCCTTCCCGTGGGTAGACGCCGCGGAGTTCTTCGCCCGTGTGCGGCAGATGTTCAACCTGCAGCTGCCCGTGCAGGAAGGGCTCGCCGGCGCGTGGCACCACTGGAACGCGTCGTACCGGCTCCCGCTGTTGGCGCTCTTCGTCGGCCTGAGCTTCAGCTTCATCTTGTGGCCGGCGCAGAAGAACCTGGGCACGCTGCTCAGCTGCTCGGCGGCCTTGATGATCGGCACGCAGTTCTGGCACGCCCACAGCGGCGGCATGGCGCTCGCGTGGTGCCTGCCCGTGATGCTGCTGACGATCTTCCGACCGAACCTGGAGGACCGCGTCGCCGTGGATGTCGTGTCCGCGGGCCGCAGGCGGTAGTGCGGGGCGGCTGCGGGCGGCGCCTGGCTTGCTAAAGAGCGTGCAAACAGAACTTTGGGCATCTGCGGCGATGTCTGCGGAATCGGCTGTGAAACGCCGATCGCCTGCCCCGGCGTTCGGTTCTGTCCGTTAGGGCTAAGCCTCGGGCATGCCGTGCGGGTCCGAACCGGCGTCGACGATGCTGCAAGCGACAATCGGCTCCAGCCCCAGCTCTCGGGCGCGGGCGATGACCTCCGGGGCGTCGGCCCCCGGGTTCAGCCACAGCTCGCCGCAGCCCCTGGCGGCGATCTCTTCCATCGCCGCCACCGCGACGGCCGGTGGCAGGTAGACGCTGATGCGGTCGAGGTGGCCGGCGGGCGCCTCGGCGAGGCTCGTGTAAACCGGGAGCCCCTCGATGGTCCCGCCCTTCGGGTTCACCGGAAACACGGTGTAGCCTTGCCGCACGTGGGCACGCACGGCTTTGTTGCCGAACTTGCGGCGGTCGGCGCTCGCCCCGAGGATGGCGGCGGTTGGCATGGTGGGTGGCTTAAGCGGGGGGATGAGGGTCGAGGGATGAGGGTCGAGGGGTGAGGGTCGCGGGGGGAGGGGCGAGGTGAGAAGAGTGAAGGGCGAGGAGTCGATGCACGCTCGGTCAGAGCCTTGCTAGGGGTCGCGGCGGAGGTCGATCACTTCGCCGGCGTCTTTCGTGGCCAGCCAGGCGCGCCACTTGGCTTGATCGTAGCCGTAATTGACGCCGGTGAGCTCGATGAGCGCGGACAGCACCTGGGGGTTCTGCAGCTTCTTGGTGATGATCTTCGGCCCGCCGCCGCCGAACTCGTTGATGCCGCCACCGCCGACGCTAAACCGCTGCCCGCCGCCGGTGTCTTCGCCAATCTGGTACCTGTGCTTGGTCACCAGGGCGTCGACCAGCGGCGCCGCAGACTCCCGGGCGTCGATGGCCAGCAGGGCCGCCGCGGCGCGGTTGACCGTCTCGTTGGCCTTGCTCTTGAGGGCCCTGACGAAGGGCTCGGCAAGGCCCGGCGTGCCGGCGCGCTGCAGGTGGTCTAGGCACGAGAAACGCGTCTCTTCGCTGGCGTCTTCCAGGGAAAGCTTCGCCAGGGCCTGCACCGTAGCCGGGTGCCGCACACGCGCCGCCGCCCGGATCAGCACCCGCTTCACCGGCGGCGATCGCTCCTCCAGCAGTTGATCGGCGAGCGCCGGCCCGGCCGCGGGGTCGGTCAGCTCGGCGTAGCTCGCCAGCGCCTCTTCCACACGCTCTGCGTCGGGCCGGTCGAGCGCCCTCCTCCACCGCTGCAGCGTGTTCTTCCAGTCCGCGTTGTTGAGCTTGTTCTTCTTGTTGCGCTCGAGGATGGCGATCTCTTGCCGGGTCCGCAGGTCGCCGTCGTAACGGATGAGGCCCCGCTCGGCCATCAGCTCGTCGCGGCTCAGCCACCGCCCGTTGTGCCGCTGATAGCCCAGCAGGGTGCGTGCCTCGGCGTGCTCCGGGTCGAGCTCCACGACGCGCCGCATGTGGCGCCGGTAGGCGTCGCGCAGCTTGCGGGCCTGGCACCACTTGGCCAGGGCCCACTGCGACGCCACCGTGTCGGGCGCCGTGGGGGCGCGGCGGCGGTACTCGGCCGTGGCCTCGTTCTCGGGCACCACCGACGCCACGTCGGCACGGCGGAGCGTGATGCGTCCGCCACCTTCTAGCTCGAGCGTGAGCGTCGTGCGGGCCTGCTCCTTCGCGGTGGCGCCGGCCAGGCGGCCGCCCCCCTCCAGCGTAATCACATCGGCGCGGGCGCACCTTTGCCCGGCAGCGACCAGGCCGATGGCGAGCAGCGTAGCCAAGAGTCGCCGCTTCATCACAGGGCCTCGCGGCATTGATCTCTGGCGAAAAAACGCGCGGCCCCGCCAAGCGTGCGGAGCCTGAACAACCGCCGGGACTGGTGTAGTATAGGCGACGCCGGCATACCCCGCGCGAGTCGGGCAGAGAAATCGTCCGCGGCTGCAGCTTTCGCCATGCCAGAGAACAACCCGCCCGGCGCACCGCCATCATCCGCACCACTCCCCGCCGCACCGCACCACGCCGGCGATTTGTCGTCGGTCCGCTGCGTGGCGATCACGGTCAGCGACACACGCACGGCCGAGGACGACCGCGGCGGTGCGTTGCTCGCGGAGTTGCTCGTCGGAGTTGCTCGTCGGGGCTGCTCGTCGGGGCTGGCCATACCGTCGTGCGGCGGCAGATTGTGCGTGACGAGCCGGCGGAGCTCCGCGCGGCCGTTGGGCAGGCGTGCCGATACACCCAGGCAGACGCCGTGCTGCTGACCGGCGGCACCGGCATTTCGCGACGCGACCAGACGTGCGAAACCATCAGCCAGCTGCTCACCAAGCCGCTGCCCGGCTACGGCGAATTGCTGCGTAGGCTCAGCTACGAAGAAATCGGCGCCGCCGCAATGCTGAGCCGGGCGGTTGGCGGCGTAGCGGGGCAGACCGTGGTGCTGACGATGCCCGGCTCGCCCGCGGCGGTCCGTTTGGCGATGGAGCGGCGCATTCTGCCGCAGTTCGGGCACTTGGTGCGCGAGGCGAACAAGTAGAAGCGGCCGCTGGCTAGGCGACGCCCGCGCCTGCGCAGGTCGGCCTACTCCAGACGGGCCCGAGCGGCGCCAGCGGCGCCTGCAAGCCGACCGGCAAAGGCCGACGCAATAAGTCGCCTAGGCTGCCGAGAAGGCACGCATTATCCTCCCTCCACACAACTCCGGTTGGCGGAGCCCAAGCGGGGTTGTGCGGCGGCTACGGAAAGCCGATCTCGCCGGTAACGACCGGCCCCCGAGGGTGTCCGAGCACGAGCTCGATCGTTTGCGGCGGCGTCTGCGTAATCGGCCGTGAAACGCCGATTTTCCCGCCCCGACGTTCGGTCGTGCCCGTTCGCCCAAAGCTAGTTTCGCGGCAAGGCCCGCGCCCAAGGAGGGGCGACGTGCAGCGGCTGTTTTTTCTTGCACTGCTGACGGTTGTGCTCGGCGGCGGCTACGCCGCGCTCCAGGGCCTGCTGCCCGCCGACGTGCAGCGGGTGGTCAACCAGAGCGGCGTGCTGCAGCAGTCTTCCGGCGGCGTGCCGGTGTACCCCGGCCGGCCCGGTCCGCCGTACGCGGCCCCCCTTCAGCAGCAGCCCGTTCAGCAGCAGCCCGTTCAGCAGCCGCCCGTTCAGCAGCCGATGGTGGGGCCCGCCACGCCCGGGTACACGCCGGCGGCAAGCCCGCCCGGATCGACCATCCGCATCGCCACGTTCAACATCCAGATCTTCGGCAGCACCAAGGCCAGCAACCCGAACGTGATGCGGACGCTGGCCGCCATCGTGCAGCAGTTCGACGTAGTGGCGATCCAAGAGATCCGCACCAAGGACGACTACCTGATCGACAACTTCCTGCGTGACTACGTGAACGCGGCGGGGCGGCGGTACTCGCGCATTGTCGGCCCGCGGCTGGGCCGGACGCCGTCGACCGAGCAGTACGCTTTTGTGTTCGACACGGCGACCATCCAGGCCAACCCCAACCTGATCTACACCATCAACGACACCCGGGACGACCTGCTGCACCGCGAGCCGCTGGTGGCGATGTTCGCCACACGCGCGGCGTCGCCCTTCACGTTCATCCTGGTCAACACCCACACCGACCCCGACGAAGCCGACGAAGAGATGACCGCCCTGGCGCAGGTGCTGGAGGTTGTGCGGCGGTCGGGGCCGGGCGAGGACGACGTCATCCTGCTGGGCGACCTGAACACGAACGTGCCTATCTCGCTCGGCCCGACCGGCATGCCGACGCGGCAGCTGCAGCCGGCCGACCTGGCGGGGCTGGGGACGGTGCCGGGCATCTACCCGGTGGTTTACGCCGAGCCCACCAACACACGCCGGTCTCGGTTGCACGACAACATCCTGATCAACCGCGGGCCCACTACCGAGTTTACCGGCCGCGGGGGCGTCTACGATTTTGCGTCGCAGTTCGGCCTGTCGCGCGAGCAGGCGCTGAGCGTCTCGGACCACCTGCCGGTGTGGGCCGAGTTCAGCGTGGTCGAGGGCGCCGTGCCGGGCCGCACGGCATTCGGCGTGCCCAGCGGCGGCCGGCGGTAGCGTCGGGCGACGTGCCTCGGCATAACGGCCGCAAGGCGCATCGACCGCCGGATTCTTGTCGCCAGTTTTCTGTAGAAACTGGGCCAGCCCATGCCGTAGTCTACGCGTGTTGGCGTTGCGGCATCGGATGGGGCTTGGGCGTTGCTGCCCGAGTATTCACACGAGCCCGCCGCGGGGATGCACTCCCCCG
>JBCCQL010000209.1:0-6019 GCA_039024355.1 Planctomycetota bacterium | reverse complement strand
GCGTGCGGCCGGTGGCTCCGCCTTATTATAGTCACGCCGCCACACGCTAACAACCCGAGCCCCGCTGGGCCGACCGCCGGGCACGCGTCGCTGGGCTCAGCCCGCTGCGCTCTGCGAAAGGCGGTCGACCTCTTGCTTCAGCTCGTCGAAGCCTTCGCGCTCGGCCGTGGCGACGGACTCGCGTGTGAGGCCCAGCTCCAGCGCCTTGTTCCACGAAGCCACCGCCTGCTGGCTGTCGCCGCTGAGCATATAGGCCCGCGCCAGGTGGAAGTGCTTGGACGCCGTCGGGTCGTCGATCAGCGCCAGCCGCAGGTCGGCGATGGCCTCGTCGTACTCGCCCAGCGCGGTGTGGATCACCGCGCGGGTGTCCAAGATGTTGGCCTGCGGGCCCAGCAGGGTGACCGCCTCTTCGACGTAGCCCATGGCCTCGCGGGCGGCCTCGCTGTCCTCGACGCCCAGCCCCAGCAGGTACGCCAGGTTGTTCAGCACCACGGCGCGGTCGGTGCCCTCCAGGTCGCCCAGGTCGAGCATCTTGCGGTAGATGTCCGCGGCGTCGCTGTACCGCTGCTGCATGTCACGCAGCTCGGCGAGCTTCTGCAGCAGCGGGGCGGACTCGGGGTCTTCGCGCAGGGCCTTGTCAAGCCAGCCCTCGACCTTGGCGTCGTACTTGTCGCCCACCTTGTCGCGTTGGCTCTGCAGCATGACCAGGGCGCCGCGGATGCCAGCGTTGAGGCTGCCGGACTCCACCACCTTGTCCAGCAGCTCGAAGCCCTTCGCCGGGTCCCGCTTGGCGCCGAGGAAGTCGGCCAGCAGCAGCAGGGCCGTCGGGTCCTTGGCCGCGGCGGCGCGGAACAGCCGCTCCGCCAGGTCGAGGTCGCCCAGCTCGGTCGTGAGGTTGGCGACCACCAAGAGCTGCCGCGGGCTGGCCTTCTCCAGGTCGCGCGGGATGAGGGCCCGCAGCGCCTGCAGCGCCTCGCGCTGCTTGCCCAGCTCGTTGGCCACACGGGCGAGCAGGCCCAGCGTGACGTTGCTGGGGGCGCCCAGCCGCTGCAGCTTCTCGAGCTCGCGGCTGGCCTCCTCGACGTTGTCCTGGCCGCCCCGCCGCAGCAGCATGTTGATGTACTGCTGCCGCGCCTGCTCCGAGGACGGGTTGCGGGCGATGGTCTCACGCATCTGGCGGCGGCAGGCGTCCCAGTTCTCGGTGCGGAAGTACAGGTCGCCCAGCCGCATGTCGTCGGCCAGCGACAGCACCCGCCGCTGCTGGACCTCCTGCAGCATCTTGATGGCCCGGACGCGCGACTCCGGCTCGGGGCGGCTGGCCAGGATGCGGGCCATCAGCACCTTGTCGTCCTCGGTCAGCTCGCCCCCGACGCGGTTGGCGTTGAGCAGCGCCTCGGCGTCGATCAGCTTCGGGTAGTCCCGCAGCGTGGCCAGCAGCTCGGCCGCCCGGCGGCGGGCCCACACCACGTTCGGGTCGTACTTCAGGTCGTCGTCGCCGGCGCCTTGGCGGAGGATGTCGTTGATGAGCGGCGTCGCCTTCTGCCGCTTGTCCGCCTTGGGGTACCGCGGGCTGAGGTAAAACGCGGCCATCATCCGTGCGGTGTTCATGTCTTCGGGGCGGTTCTCACGCATCCGCTTGTACACCTGCTCGGCGTCGAAGAACCTGCCCAGCGCCGCGTAGCTGCGGGCCAGGACGGCCGGCAGCTCGTCCTCGGGCAGCGCCAGCTGGGCGTTGCGGAGGGCCTGGGCGGCCTCGACGGGCCGGCTGTCGGCGATCAGGAAGCCGACGCGCGCCAGCCACGCCTCGCCGCTGCCGGGCGCCAGCTCAACGGCCTTGACCAGCGCGGCCTCGGCCTTCTTGCGTGCCGCGGCGGCCGTGGCCGCCGGCAGCTTGCCGGCGCCAACGGCACGCAGGTTGAACCGCCCGTACCACAACTGCGTGTTAGGGTCTTCCGGCGCTTGCTCCCGCGCCTTGTCGGCCGACGTTAGGGCGCCGGCCACGTCGCCCGTGTTGAGCAGCACCTCGGCGTAGTTGCGGCCCAACAGCCGCTGCCGGGCCGCCGGCTGCAGCCGGTTCAGCACGCCGGCCGCGTCGAAGTACCGCTGCTGCTCCAGCAGCAGGCCGACGTGCTGCAGGATGGCCAGGGCGTTGGGCGGGCCCTTGCGTTGGGCCTCGGCGAAGGCGGCGATCGCCGCACGCTTGTCGCCCCGCTGGTAGGCGACGCGCGCCTCGAGCAGGTGCAGCTCGTGCCAGTCCGGCCGCTGCAGCAGCGCCCGCTCGATGAGCTTGTCCGCCTCTTCCAGCGACGCCGCGTCCTGCTTGCCACGCTGCACCGCCCACAGCATGCGTGTGGCCTCGGTGAACAGGTAGGTCGCCTTCTCGGTCGAGCCGACGAGCGTCTTGATGCGCTGCTGCGCGGCGTCCATCGCCTCGGGGTCGTTCTTGTCGATCGCGCCGCGGAACAGGTCGAGCATCGCCGGCAGCGAGCTCGGCGAGAGCTCCACCACCTTGTTCAGGCAGAGCTGGCGAGACTCCTGGTCGGAGAGCTGGGCGAACCGCGCCGCCAGGCCCGAGTACAGCCGCGCCTGGTCTTCCGGCGACCAGTCGCCGATGCCCTCGGTCAGGGCCATCAGCTGATCGCTGACGCCCTCGTCGCCGATCTGGACGAAGAAGTCCGCCTTGTCGAGCCGCAGGATCGGCAGGTCGCCGAACTTGCCCTGCAGGGTTTCGAGCTTCTCGATCGCCTTGGCGGGGCCCTGGCTGGGGTCGCTGGCGATGAGCCGCAGGGCCGACCGCCAGACGTTGACGTTGTCGCCGTTGTCTTTGACCGCGGCGCGGATCATCTCCTGCGTCTGCTTGTACATGCCCCGCCGGGCGAAGACCTCCGCCTTCAGCAGGTTCTCCATGCCGGGCGCCAGGCCCAGCTTGCGGGCGAAGGCGTCGCAGCGACGCAGGACCTCGTCCCAGTCTTGCTCCTCCTGGGGCTTGCTCAGCTCGTTGGTGATCAGCATGCCGACCGACTCGTCGGCGCCGGCGCCGCCCGCCGTCGGGTTGAGCCGCGCGTCCAGCTGCGCTAGCTTCACCTTGGCGATGCGGTTGCTGGGCGACGCCGCCAGCACCTGCCCGTAGGCGTCGCGGGCCCGCTGCAGCTGCCCCAGCTTCTCGCAGCAGTCGCCCAGGTAGATGTTGAGCTCGACGCCCAGGTCCGTCTGCTTGGTCAGCGTCGGCCGCAGCCGCAGGAACTCCTCGGCGGCCTTGTACCACTCTTGGTTGGCCGCCATCCGGCGGGCGGAGAGGTAGTCGATGAACTCTTGCGGGACGTTGAACTCTTCGAGCTTCTCAATGGTCTTGCTGGCGCCCTCGGTGTCCGCAAAGTCGAGCTGCGCCCGCGCCTTGTCGAAGGTCAGCTGGATCTGCTGCCCGCGGTCAACCTTCTCGATGCCCTGGTCGAAGTACGCGATCGCCGCCTCGCGGTCGTCCTGCTGCCGGGCCAGCCGTGCCAGGTAGCGGTAGACACGCGCGTCGGTGGCGTCCGCCTCGACGGCGCGCTGCAGCATGTCAAACGCTTGGGCGAAGCGGGCGTCGGCCTCCTCCGGGGCCTCGTCCTCCTGGGCGTTGACGATGTAGGCCTGCGCACGCACCAGCAGCGCGTCGACGTTCTGCGGGTCTAGCTCGAGCGCCTTCTCGATCTCCGCGACGCCGTCCTCCTTCTCCTTGTACGCCGTGAGGTATTGGCCTCGCACCAGGTGCGCGTCGGACGAATCCGGGTTGACCTCGATCAGTTGGTCCATCAGCCGCTCGGCGAGCCGCGGGTCGCGCTCGTCCTTCAGCAGCAGCTCGGCCAGGGCCTGGTAGACGGGTGGCTGGTCGGGCGTGGCCGCCTTCTCGGCGTCGAAGGCGTCCTCCGCCGGGTCGTAGCCCACCAGCTTGTAGCCGAAACGCTCCGCCTCGCGGGCCTTGCCAGACTGCACCAACGCCGTGAGCCGGATGACCTGCAGCTCTGCGTTCTTCGGGTCTTTGTTCAGCAGGTACTCGACGTGGCTCAGCGCGTTGGGCGCCCGCCTACGCTGGACCAGCAGGTCGATCAACCGGCGGCGGTGGCCGTCCAGCTCGGGCTGCTCAGCCACCGCCGCTTCGAGCGCGGCGAGGCCCCGGTCGCGGTCGCTCATGGCCGCGTCCGGCAGCTCGCCGATGTCCGCCATGACGGTGGCGAGCCGGGCGGCCACTTCCTTATTTTCGGGCCGCTTCTGCAGGTACAGGCTGAGGTAGCCCGCCTCTTTGCGGAGGTCTCCGGCCTCCTTGGCCCCGTCGGCGGCGGCCAGCTGATTCTCGGCCGTGCGGTTCGACTGGACGACGTACAGCCCGTAGCCGGCGCCGGCGATGACCAGCGCCCCGACAAACAGGCCGATGAGAAGCAGGTAGTTGACGCGGTAGCGCTGCATAGGTGTGTCTCAGTGCCGCTCGTCGGGAGTGGCGAAGGAAGGCGAAGGAACCCGCTGGACCGGCGTGCCGGCGTGATAGCCGCGGCCGGCAAGCCCGGCAGGAGCGTAGAGCGTACGGGTTGCGTTGAACCAGAAAAACCGAATGCCACGAGCCCCCGTGGCGCCTCTCATTTGGGGCGGTCTGCAGGGCCAAGCCTAGCGTTCAGCGTGCCCGGGCGCGGGCCGCAAGGTTCGCCCCAGCGGCACGGTCGCTCGGCCGCCGCCGGGAAAGCCTACATCGTATCTGGCGCGCTACCCCTGTCAACGAAACGCGCGGCCGGGCGCCGGCGGGCGGATCGTGCCGGTCGAGGCAGTTGCGCCGGCGGGCCGCCTGCCCGTTTCGCTACGCTCGGGGGCGCCGGCGGGTTCGCTCCGGCGGCGGTGGTTTTGGCGCGCGGCTTGGCCCCTGGAACGACGCGTGCGTGCTGCTTGCTACCGGGGGGCCGGATCACCGGACCGACACCAACACCGGCGCTGAGCGTGGGCCCTGTGCGGCCGCCGGCAGGCCCTGTGCCGCCGCGGGCGGGCGGCCCGGCGCCGCCTTGCCAGGCGTGGCGGGCTGACGCGCCTCGACCGCGGCCGACAGCCGCGCATCGCCCCGCCCAAGCGCTTTTGCTGGCGTCGTGAGAACCAGCGGCGCCGGCTTGGAGGGGTCAATCGACGCCGCGCCCAGCCGCTTGTTGTTCAGGCGAAAGACGACCTCCCAGGAGGTTGCCGCGGCGCCCGCGCCGCCCGGCGTGGCCGGTTCGCCGCCGTCGGCTGACGGCGCTGTAGCAGCCGCTGGGGACCCCGCCTCGGGTGCGGCCGACCCCTCACCGCCCGGCGGGGCGTCGGGCGTTTGGTCGTCGCCCCCGTCGGCCGGCGGGCGGGGCGGCCATCCACGCAGCACCGCCGTGAGCCGCACCACGCCCTGGTCGTAATCCACGCTGGCCGGCTCCGCGGTGAGCGACAGCGAGACCCGCGGGTCGTTGTCCACCTCGAGCGGCAGCACGACGCTCTGCCGTGCCTCGATCGCGTCGGCGCTGCTGGCGACGATGCGCAGCTCGTGGTAGCCCTCGGCCAGCCCAGCGGTGTTGAGCCTCAGCGGCTTGCCGGAGACCGCCGCGGCCGCCAGGCGGCCGTCGACGAAGACCTCGCAAGGCCGCCGGCGGACGACCAGCCCGCGGTTGACCTGAGGCGTGAGCTCAAGGACGCCAGAAACCGTGGCGCCAGGCGCAACGCCGTCGACCGAGAGCGAAGGGGGCCGGGCCCACGGCTGGCACAGCGGGTCGCCCACAATGAGCAGCTGGTACGGGCAGGCGACCGACTGGTAGAAGGCCTCGGCCAGGGAGCACCCGCGGCGGTAGTGCAGGTGGACCGTTGGCAGCGGGAACTTGCCCTGCAGGGCGCCCGGCTCGGCGACGGTGCCGCTGGCGCCGGCGGCGCCCTGGCGGAGGAACTCGGTCAGGGGCATCTGCCCCGCCTTCTCGCGGAGGTCGCCGCCGAAACTGGTCAGGTGCTCACAGATGGCGCCGGGGAGAACCGACGAACCGGCGGC
>JBCCQL010000208.1:0-6045 GCA_039024355.1 Planctomycetota bacterium | reverse complement strand
CTTCGGCGGCGTGCGGCGGTCGGTGGGCTTCTCGTCGGTGGGCGAAGAGTCGTCAGGTGTGGTGTCGTGAGGTGTAGTGTCGTGTTCGAGCTTGCCCGCCGGGTCGAGTTTGCCCGACGGGTCCAGCGCGATCCGCTCGGCATCTTCCACAAACCGGCGGTGCGTGGCGGACTCTGTCAGATCCACGCCGGGCCGGGGGAACGACGGCCGGAAGCCCGGCGCGAACTCGACCGTGTCGGTCTCCTTCGCTCCTGGCTGTTTGGCGTCGGCTTGTGCCAGGTCGGCGGGTTCAGAGAGGGCTTCGCGCGGCTCGGGCCCCGTCGCCTCGAGATCGGCTTTGCCCTGGCCGTCACCACCGTCGTACGAAGTGTTGCTGTCGCCTGCGTTCGGGTCGGCCTTCTGCGGTGGGCTGGTCGGCAGCGGCTTTAGCCCGCCACGCAACTCGGCCAGCAGCGATTCGAGCCCCGGGTCGGTCAGCGAAGCGGGCTGGGCGCCGGGCGCCGGCGGGTCGCCTTGCGGCGCCGCCGGTTGGGAGGAAGGCGGTTGCGAGGAAGGCTTTTGCGACAGAGGCTTTTGCGACGCGTGCGATTCCGACGGCGGCGATTGCGACGACGCGCCGGCCGGCGTGACCCTCGCCGCCCGCAGCGGCGCCACCCGCGTGGCGTCGAGCACAAACGCCTGGCTGCACACCGGGCAGTGCGCTTCGGAGCCCGGCTGGAAGCCGACCGGCACGGCCAGCGGGGCAGAACAAGCGGGGCAGGTGGCGACGTGGGCCATAGCGTGCGATTCCGTTAGCGGGTGTCGGGTGAGGCAGCGTCCAGGCGTGCCCTGCTGCGGCTCTCCATTCTGCTGCCGCGGCGGCGGCGGTGCTATCCCGTTTGCCGGCGCAGACGCGCCGGCGGGCAGCGTCACGCCAGTTGGTAGCGGTTAGCGAATCAGGAGAAGCCGTACAGCTCGCCGTACTTGGCGGTCAGGTGCGCGATGAGCGGCCCGTGGGAGAGGGGCTCGCCCGTGACGCGCTGCACCAGCTGCGGCGCCGAGTAGGCCCGGCCGTGCTGGTGGATGTTCTTACGCAGCCACGCGTGCAAGGTTTGGAACTCGCCGCGGGCGAATTGCTCGTCGAGGTCGCTCAGCTCGTGCGTGGCTTGGGCGAAGAACTGCGACGCGTACAGGTTGCCCAGGGCGTAGGTCGGGAAGTAGCCCACCAGCCCGGCGCCCCAGTGGACGTCTTGCAGCACGCCGTCGGCGGCGCTGGGCGGGCGGATGCCCAGGTAGCGGTCGTACTTCTCGTCCCAGGCGGCGGGCAGGTCCGCCACGGGCAGGTCGCCCGCTAGCAACGCCTGCTCCAGCTCGAAGCGGATGGCGATGTGCAGGTTGTAGGTGGCTTCGTCGCTCTCGGTGCGGATGAGCGAGGGCCGCGACTCGTTGATGGCGAAGTAGAAGGCCTCGGCGTCGGCGCCGGCCAGGGCCTCGGGGAAGGCCTCGACCAGCGGCGGCAAGAAGTGCCGCCAGAACGCCCGGCTGCGGCCCACCAGGTTCTCCCACATGCGGGACTGCGACTCGTGGATGCCCAGCGAGACGGCCTCGCCCGTCGGCAGTCCGAAGCTTTCGGCTTCCAGGCCCTGCTCGTACATGCCGTGGCCCGCCTCGTGCAGGATGCTAAACAGGCCGCCGGCGAAGTCGTCCTCGTCGTAGCGGGTGGTCAGGCGGATGTCGCGTGGCCCGGCGCCGCCGCAGAACGGGTGGGCGGTGACGTCCAGCCGGCCCGCATCGAAGTCAAAGCCGATGGCCGCCGCCGCCCGCTTGCCGAACGCTTCTTGCGCGGCCCGCGGGTAGTGGCGGCCGGCGAGCTTGAGGCCCGGCCGCCGGCCGCTGGCGGCGATCTTCTCCACCAGCGGCGTGAGCTGCTCGCGGAGCCCGCCCAGCACGCGGGCGACGTTCGCGGCGGTTTCGCCCGGCTCGTAGTCGTCCAGCAGCGCGTCGTACGGGGACGCGTCGTAGCCGTAGGCCGCCGCCTCTTGCCGCTTCAGGTCGATCGTCTTCTCGAGCATCGGCAAGAACGTGGCGAAGTTGTCCTCGCGGCGGGCCTCCTTCCACGCCTGCTGCCCCAGGCTCGACGTGCGTGTGAGCTCCTCGACCAACGCCTGCGGCAGCTTGGTCCGCTTGGCGTAGTCCCGCTGCATGCCATGCACCACGGCGCCGGTGGCGCTGTGCGGGTCGGCCGCCTCGGGTGTGTCGGCCGCGGCGGCCAGCCAGTCGCCCACCTGGGGGTCGGTCTCGCGGCGGTGGACCAGGCCCGCCAGGTACGCCAGCTGCTCGGCCCGGTACGGCCCGCCGGCGGGGGGCAGGTAGGTCTCCTCGTCCCACTGCAGCAGGCCCATGGTGGACTTCAGCAGGGCGGTCTCGCGGGCGTGATCGACGAGCGACCGAAAGGCGTCCGCGGTCGTGGCCGATGGCATGGTTGTGCTCCGTGTGGTGGCGCTCGCGGTGTTTCAATGCCCGGCGTTTGTTGGCGACGTTCGGCCGGCGGGCTCCTGCGCAAGTTTTACGGCCGGCGGCCGCGATCTGCCAACCTGCCGATATCCGCCGGCCGACCAGTGTGTGGGCTGGTAGCATGAAGCCGGCAGACCCCGCGTCGCCGGGTCGTACTCGCCGCGTCTTGTTTTTTTCCGCCGAGTCCCTCACCAACCGCTCGCCATGCTCGACGCCCTGGTCATCGCCCCCCACCCAGACGACGCAGAGCTGGGAATGGCCGGCGGCATCCTCAAGATGCAAGCCGCCGGCATGCGTGTGGGCGTCTTGGACCTGACCACCGGCGAGCCGACACCGCACGGCACGCCAGAATTGCGCCGGGCCGAGACCGCCGCCGCCACCGCGGTGCTGGGCCTAGAGTGGCGGCAGAACCTCGGCCTGCCCAACCGCATGCTAGAGCCCACGCTGGAGAACCGGGCGGCGTTGGCCGGCGTGATCCGCGTCGAGCGGCCGCGGTGGCTCTTCGCCCCGTACTGGGAGGACGCCCACCCGGACCACACGGCCGCCACGAAGCTGGTGGACGACGCCCGCTTCTGGGCCAAGCTCTCCAAGACCGAGGGCACGGCCTACGAGCTGCCGGGCGAGCGGCACCACCCGCAGCGGGTCTACCACTACTACTGCGTGCACCTGAAGCTGGCGCCGCGGCCGGCGTTTGTGCTCGATATCTCGGACGTGTGGCCGCAGAAGCTGGCCAGCATCCGCGCGTACGAAAGCCAGTTCATCACCGGCCGGCCGGCCCCGACGGACCCGTCACACCCCGCGGCGTTCATCGACCAGCTGACGCACGAGGCCGCCTACTGGGGCAAGACCATCGGCGCCGCGTACGGCGAGCCCTACGCCTCGCGCGAGCCGCTGGGCCTGAGCGGCTTTGGGGGGCTGGTGTAGCCAGAACTTGCGAGAGGTAGCCTTGCCCGAAAGTCGCCGGCAGTGTCAGCATCTCGGGTATACTGTGAACAGGTCGACGCCCACGCCTTCCGTAGACACAACGCAGCTCGATGCAAGCCGAATCACTCCCCGAAGACATCCGATCATTGAGCGTGGCTGATCGTATCGCGCTGGTGACCGCCATCTGGGACACCATCGCCGGCGAGTCACCGCCGCCACTCACAGACGAGCAACGCCGCGAGATCGACCATCGGCTGGCCGCCAAGCAGCTTGATGGTTCGCCCGGGGAGACCTGGCGCGATGTTCGAGCTCGGCTGCTGGACCAGCGGTGAGCGTTAGGATACGGCTCAGGCCCGAGGCGGTGGATGATCTGCAGCAAGCGGCCGATTGGTACGATGAGCAAGGCGTCCCCGGCCTCGGGCGCCGGTTCGTTCTGGCCGTGGACGAGGCGATGGAAGCCTTGAAGAAGAACCCGCTTCTGCACCCGCCGGGGTACCGCGGCGTCCGTCAGAAGCTGGTTGCGAAATTTCCCTATGTGGTGTGCTACACCGCAGCACGGGAGCAGGTTGAGGTCTTGGCCGTCATGCATGCGCACCGGTCGCCCGATGCGTGGCGATCTCGTTGAAACGGGCCGCGCACCGCGTCCGCCCATTACGACGCTGTCTGCCAGAAAGCTGTGGCGTTAAAGCGCCGCGGTTTTGCCGATTTTGGTCTCGAATAGGCTTAAGGCCCGCGGCCGGTTGTGCCGATTGCACCGATGATGCCGGGCCTTCACGCGCCGGCCGTTGCTAGCAGGGGGGCCTGCCAGCACGACTTTTCCGATGCCACGCGGCGCCCCGATCTTCTTGCCCGGCTTGCTTGCCGCGTGCCTGTTGGCGGCGCCGGGCTGCCACATGATCGCGCCGGAAGTCAGCCACCAGCCGCTGCTGCACAACCCGTTTCCGCAGTTCAGCCGCGTGGCGGTGGCGCCCTTCGCCAATCAGTCGGACGAGCCGACCGTCGACGGCCGGGCGTTTGCCATGGCCTACTTTGCCGAGCTGCAGGACGTGCGCGGTTTTGAGGTCGCGCCCGTCGGCGTGGTGGAAGAGGCCATCATCCGCCACGCCATCGACCTGTCGAGCCCCGGCGAGGCCCGCCGGCTGGCCGAGGTGCTGGGCGTCGACGCCGTGGTGGTGGGCGCCGTGACGGACTACTCGCCGTACTACCCGCCGCGGTGCGGCATGCGGGTCGAGTGGTACGCGGCGAACCCGGGCTTCCACGAGATCCCGGCCGGCTACGGCCTGCCGTGGGGCACGCGGCACGAGGAGTACATCCCCGAGGCGTTGGTGTTCGAGGCAGAGATGGCGCTCGCACGAGCGCAGATGCAGACCCAAACGCCGGACTGCCACAACACGTGCCAGCCGCTAGCGCCGCCGCCGATGGGCCAACCGATGGGGGCGTCGCCGTCGCCGCCGCAGATGCTCTCGCCGCCGCACGCCGCACGGCCGATCCCCACCGAGCCGCCGCGCGCAGAGCAGCCGCGCGGGCGAGCGCCCTCCGACGGCGGCGGAGCGAGCAGCCCACCGCCGGCAGAGTCCGGTGACGGGTGGCAGTCTTCTGGCGACGCCGATGCGGGTAGTGGTGGAAACGGTGCCGCGGGCCGAGCGCCGACGCAGCCAGATTCGCCGTCAACGCAGCCGCCATCTGCACCGACGCAGTCGCTGCCGCCGATCAACGGTGACGCGCCGGCCGGCGCGCCGGCGGGCGAGGCCGAAACGCTTCCCGTGCCGCCATCGCCCGGGCCGCTGTTCATCGATCCTTCGACAGATGGCTCGGCGTCGGCGGGGCGCGGCGGGGGCGCCGGCGTTGCCAGCCGTGGCGGCGGCGCCACCGGCGCGGTACGCCTAGCGCAGCACAACGCGCCGATCGACCCGCGTGCCGTGCCGGCGCCGCCGGTGGCCGGCGCAACCGGGCCAGGCGTGCCAGGCATGCCAGGCGGCGCAATCGATCCTGCCGCGATGCTGCCGCCGGGCTGGCCCGACGCGCGGGGGTTTACGCCGCCGGGCCCGTCGCCCGTGCGGCCGCCGTGCGTGCCGCACCACGGTCCGGTTATGACGCATACGCGGATCTACCGGGGGCACGACCCCGACTTCACGGCGGCCCTTGCCAGTTACGTGAGCTTTCGGGACGACGCGCGGTTCGGCGGCTGGCAGTCTTATCTGGAGCGGAGCGACGACTTCATCCGCTTCTGCGCGCACCTGCACCTGGCGGAGATGCTCTCGGCGCGTGGCGGCGGCGGGGAAACGCGGGTAACGCGTCGTTGGTCGCTCAGCCGATAGGGAACGCAGAAGGCCGAGCTACCGGGCCCACGGCCGCCGACCGGCACGACGCCGCCGGCGCCGCTGGCCCGCCGCTCCCCCCGCGAGCCTTCCTCCCCCGCACCCGCCCCCCGAGAACGCAGCGGCCCGCGGCCGGCCGGCTCTAGGCGCCTTCGCCCGCCGCGGCCCGCGGCCCCGCCTTCTCTCCCCCGCACGGAGGCCCGTTGTGAGTGACGACGTCAATGTCCTAGCGCTCGTCAAAGGCGAAGAGCGCTACATCTTTTTGTACGACGATTCGCAGCAGGCCCAGGCGCTGCGGATGCTCGGCCGG
>JBCCQL010000207.1:0-6046 GCA_039024355.1 Planctomycetota bacterium | reverse complement strand
GGGCGGCGTCGATGGCTTGTTTGTCCGCCTGAATCTGCCCGGGCAACGCCTGCAGCTCGCCCCGCAGGCCCGCAAGCCGCTCCCGCAGGGCGCCAACCCGCGTCGGGACACTCTGCAGAAAGGCGGCGTGGCGGAGCGGGTTCTGCCGGGCGGCGGCTACGCCACGTTGCAGCTGCTGGGCGTCGGTCTTGATCTGATCGGCCGAAGCGGCCAGCGCGTCGTACCTGCCGGGCCACTTCTCGCGGAGCGAGCGGGCTACCCGCACCGACTCCAGCCGCTGGGCGAAGTCCGCCTCGAACTGCTCACCCAGCCCGGCGAGCCACCGCCGCGCCTGCTCGGCGGCCGCGGCCGTGGCGGCGTCGGTCACTCGCGACAAGGCGTGGGGCTCGGCCGCGGGCGGGCTGTCCGGCAGCCGGCCTGATGTGGTGCGTGGCGTGCCTAGCCGCAGGCCCCGCACCCGGCCTTGCTTGACCACCGCTTGTTTGCGGAGCAGCGACGCGGCATCGAAGTCGAGCTCGACCGCGTCGGCCTCGAAGAGGTTGGTGAGCGGCTTGTCGGGGTCGGCCACCTGCACGCCGCCCAGCCGCAGCCGGGCACGCAGCAGCGAGGCCTCGGAGCGGGCGATATCGACCCTGGCGCCGACGGCCGATTGGCCTGCGGTGCGTATGCCGCGCTTCAGCAGCCAGCCGGCGCCGTACTCGCTGCCAACCAGCAGCGCCAGCAGCACCACCAGCCGCGGCAGCAGATAGCCCCAGCGTAGGTAACGGGTCATGAGCCGGCCCCCCACGGCGTCGGCAGGCGAACCTGCGTCGGCAGGCCAACGCGCGAGGTCACGTCCGCCCCTAGCAGCCACCGGCCCACCCGGCGCCGGCGTAGCCAAGCGGCCACCGGCGCCTGGTAGCGGTCTAGCGGCATCCGCGCCAGCAGGTAGACCGGGTACGCGATGTACAGCCCCAGCACCAGCGAACCCAGCACCACCGTGTTGTTGAAGCCGATCCACGGCCCCAGCGGCAGCTCGTAGGCGGCGGCGTAGTGGGGCTGCATGTCCTTGAGGGTCAGCAGGTAGGCGCCGATGCGGTGGGTGAGGCCGTCGGCGTGCAGGCCGACCCACGAGAACAGCGCCGCGGCGCCAAGCCCCGCCGACCGGTTGACCCTGGTCGCCAGCAGGAGCGCCAGCAGCGTGGCGGCGATCAGGTTGCCCTTGGGCGTGAGGCCGATCACGGCGCCGAGCGCGACGCCCGCCGCGATCTGGCGTGGCGAGTCGTTCGCCGCCAACATCGCCACGGCGCCGCGGAGCGGGCGTATCACCGCTGAGAGCATCGGCCGTCCTTCCCTGGCGGGCACGGTGTGGGGGCGAGCGCTTCCTACGCACGCACCACGGGCGTAGCGCAGACCCTTCCGAAGATCGGCCCGGCGGCGTGTCCGGCATGAACGGAAAAACCGTTACCCGCTGCCACGGCCGCCGGCGCCAGCACCGCTGCTTGCAGCGCCGGCTTCGGCCTCGGTGGCTGAGCCGACGTCTGATGTGGCGTCCGATTTGGCGTCGGGGTCTGCGCCGGGCCCCGCGGCTGAGGCTGCCGCCTCGAACGCCTTCTTGCGGGCGATCAGGCCACGCAGGTACCCCTCGGCCCGCGCGGGCGTGTCGTCGACGGCGTGCAGCCGCTTGATGGCGTCAACCGCGTCGGCAAACGCGGCGGGGTCGCCCGTGGTGGCGTACCGCTGGAAGAGGACCGTGGCCAAGGCGTTGTGGTAGTCGGCCGCCGTGGGCGCCAGCTCGCACGCCTGCCGCAGCGGCCCGGCCGCGTCCTGCACGCTGCCCGTGACCGCCAGCAACACGCCGAGCCGGAACAGCCCGTAGTGGTTCGTGGGGTCGAAAGCTGTGTCACGCCGCAGCCGCTCGATCTCTTCACGCCGCAGCCGCGCGATCTCCTCTGCGTCCCGCCGGGGGTCGAGCGTCAGGGCGAGTTCGTCGCGTGGGCCGGCGAAGTAGGGTTCGAGCCGGATGGCCAGCCGCAGCTCGTCGATGGTCGTTTGCCGGTCGCCCAGCTCGCGGGCCAGGTTCGCCAGCGCGCGGTGGGCGCCGCCACGGTCGGAGTCGTACGCCTGCCGATGGCGGAACGCCTCTAGCCCTTCGGCCACGCCGCGCTCCTGGTCTCTGCTCAGCAGCGACGGGGGCGCCGGGGCCAGGGCCCGCGCGGCCGCGATGCGGACGCCGGCGATGGGGTCCGTCACCAGCGGCGCCAACAGCGTTGCACGCTCCTGCGGATCGGGCGTCAGCGGCCCGATAGACCGTGCGGCCGCGATCCGCACGAGCGGTTCGGGCGATTCGAGCGCCGCGGCGACCGCCCGCTGGGCGCCCGGCGTGGGGTACCGCTGCAGCAGCTCGACGGCCGTCGCGCGGGCGATCGCCGGCGCGGTGTTACGCCGGGCCAGACGGATCAGCTTCTCCTCGCCGCCGGCCTCTCCGGCGCGGCCCGCCGCGATGGCCAGCCCCCAGTGCGGCGCCCGGTCCCAGGCGTCCTTGGGTAGGCCGTCGGCGCCGGTCGATCGGTCGCCGTACCAGTCACGCACTTTCGAGGCCGCCCACTCGGCGTTTTCTTTTTTCTCGGTGTGGGAGGTGTTGCAGGCGGTGGGCGTGCCGATCGCCACGGTCAGGTCGGGCCGCGGGATGCGGAAGCTGTGGTCGTGCCGCTCGTCCAGGTCCATGTACACGCGGCTGGTCATGTGGCAGGCGATGCAGCTGGCCCCGGCCGACCGCACACCCGGCTGCGGGTCCGGGTGGTGGTGGTGCGACACCACGTCGTACTGCGCCGGCTGGTGGCACTTGGCGCACATCTGGTTGCCGAACGCTTCGAGCTCGAGCGAGTGGGGGTTGTGGCAGTCGCTGCACCGCACACCCTGGGCGTGCATCTTGCTCTGCAGGAACGAGCCGTACACGTAGACCTCGTCCAAGATCTGCCCGTCGGCGTGGTACAGCCCCTCGCGCAGGGTGGCCGGCTCGTACGAGTCCAGCACCGGCGTGCCGGGGCGGAAGTCCGAGTGAATCGGGTTCGCGTGGCGTGCGTGGCACTTGACGCACGACTCGACCTGGGCGGTGGGGTCCAGCCCCTTGAGCTTGGCCAGCCCGTAGCCGTGGCGGCGGTCCCAGAACAGCGAGCGGGCGCCGGCTAGCTCTACGTGCAGGCTGGCCGGGCCGTGGCACGCCTCGCAGCTGACGTCGATCTCTGACCACGCGGTGTTGTACGTGTCGGTGGCCAGGTCGTAGTTCTTCTCCAGCTGTGTGGAGTGGCACACCGCGCACGTGGTGTTCCAGTTCTGCGTGACGCCCGTCCAGTGAAACGGGTCGCCCGGCTCGAGTCGGCTGTCCGCCTCGCCCGGCACCGTCAGGTAGAACCACCGCCGGCGGCGCGTGTCCCACGAGACACGCAGCACCTGCACGCGGCCGTCCTCGAACTCCACCATGTACTGCTGCAGCGGGTCGACGCCGAACGTGTACTTGACCTCGAAGTCCGCCAGCTCGCCGTCCGGCCCTTCGGTGTTGACCATGAAGCGGGGGCCGTCGCGGAAGAAGCGTGTGGTCAGGCCCAGCCGCGTGAACTCTGCGTTGTTGAAGTCGCCCAGCACGCTGCGGTCCGTGGCGAGGTCCATGGCCTTGTCGTGGTGCGAGCCGGTCCACTCGGCGTGCTGCTGCTGGTGGCACGCGACGCACGACTGCCGGCCGACGTAGGTCGCCTGCCGCAGCGCGTCGGGCGGCGCCGCGCGGTACCAATCGGCGTACACGGCCACGCCCGCGCAGCACGCCACGGCGGCCAACGCGGCCAGCGTCAGCCAGCCGGCCGAGGCCAACCGCTGGCGACGCGTTGAGGTTTCCGGCGTTCGCGGCATGCAGGTTGCGCGGCGTGGCGTTGCCGCGGGGCGGTGGCGTAGAATGCAGAAACCCTCCCGCCCGCGGCACACCCTGCCCGATCGGACGACGTGCGGCAGGCGAGAGGGAACTCCCTTAGAGCAAGTCTAAACGCCGGCGTAGCCCCGGGGGAGGCAACGCCCCGCCGGCTGCGGCGAATCGCCGCCCCGCAGCCGCTGCAACCCGCAGCACAACCGCGCCCCTACGCTGCAGCCGAGCCGGTCGCGGCCGGTGGGCCGTGGCGTCACTCGGCCTCGGCCAGTTCCAGCACCAATTCGATGGCCAACTCACCCCGGTCGGTGCGGCCGTAGACCTCGGCCAGCTGCAGCTGAACCACCCGCTTGACGGCCGCGCTCTTCGTGCGGTCGAGGCACGCCTTGAGGAACGCGACCTTATCGTCCGGCTCGTCGATCTCTTCGACCGTAGCGAGCACCGCCAGGACGGCCGTTGTCTCCGGGTCCTTGGCCATGTTGGCCACCTGCTGCATGAGCTCTAGATCGCCGAACGTGGCTTGCAGCTCTGCCTGCCGCATCTCGAGGTAGCCGAGCTCACGCTCGAACTCTTCGCCCCAGTCTTCTTCTTCCTCGGACTCTTCACGCCAGCGATCGTCCTCGGTTTCGCCCTCCCCGTCTTCCTCCTCATCGTCCGGCAGCAGCGAGACGAACTGCTCCGGCCCGCGAAGCCGGTCGAGGCCCAGCGAGCCTTGCCCGCTGCGCTCGGGGCCGGGGTCGGCGGCGGCCACGGGGGCGCCGGCAGGCGTGGTGGTGGCGACCCACGCGAAGAGGGCGATTAGGCACGTCAGCGTCGCAAGCGGTTTCCAGCTAGACACCATAACGATGGCTCCTGCGAGAGAGGGAAAGCCCGGCCTGCGGTCGGCCGAGCCGAGGGGTGGCGAGCGGGGTCAGCCCCGCGGGTTGGTTTGCCGTGACCGTCGCAGTTTCAAGGCGGGCGGCTTTGGGTCGCTTGCCGCGTGGCTGCGACAGAGTCGGCGTACTTGTCGCCGCCGCGTTGGGCGTTCGCCGCGGTGCTGTGCGGTGTTTGGTTGCGTAAGCCGCTTGGCCGGCGTTCCTCGGCAGGTCGAGCGGCCCGTTGAGCTTGGCCGGCAGAAGCTGCCATGCGTCGCTGCGGCCGGGCCGCCAATCTACCGGGTCAAAGCTGCGTAGGGCGCTGCGTGTCACGGATGCCCACAGCGTCCTGTCGGCGGGGCGTGCCACGCCGGCTTCGGCTCCCGACTGCCCGCGGGCGGGTTCGCTCACGTCCGATGGCGTGGCGTTGGCGGGTAGGTCGGCGCCGGCTTGTTGATCCGCCCGCTGCGGCGCGGCCCACGGCCACGCGACAACAACCGCCGCCGCAGCAGCGGCCGCCCACACAAGAATCGCCCGCGTGGTTCGCGTCCTCGGCGCCGCCTCGACGGTTTTCGCGGGGCCGCCCACCAGGCCGCCAAGATCGCCGCCGTAGGTCTGGCTGCGATACACGCGGCGGGCGTCGTCGATCGATCTGCGCAGGTCGCTCATCGTACTGGGCTCATTGTGTTTGGCTCGTCGGTTCAGGCGTGGGCGTTGGATCGGGCTGCTGGAGCTGTTCGCGTAGCCGGCGTAACGCTTGCCAAAGCGTGGCCTTCACGGCGCCAACGCTGCAGCCCATGGCGTCGGCGGTCTCTTGGACCGAGAGCTGCTCGAAGTACCGCAGCACAACCGCCTCGCCCTGCCGCGGCGGCAGGCCGGCAAGGAGCTTGTGCACGGCGCCGGCCTCCTCGGCGGCGATCGCCATCTGGTCGGGCCGCCGGCGGTCTTCTGGCGTGCTCGGCTGCTCATGTGCGGGGGTGGTGTCGCCGTGTTTGGTGCGGTCGCGCCGCCGCTCGCGGCAGACGTTCAGCGCGACGCCCAGCACCCAGGTCTTGGCCGTGCTGCCGCCGCGGAACCGGCCGATGGACGCGACCACCCGGCGGGCGGTCTCTTGCGTGGCGTCGTCCGCATCGGCGTGGTTGCGTAGCTGGCTCAGGCAGTACCGCCACACCGGGTCTTGCAGCGTACGCAGCAGCCGGGCGAGCGCCACGCGGTCGCCCGCGCGTGCCGCGGCCGCATCCTGGCACGGCGTCGGTCGGGCGTTGGGTTGGCTGCTCACGGCTGGCGGCGCCGCCCG
>JBCCQL010000206.1:0-6047 GCA_039024355.1 Planctomycetota bacterium | reverse complement strand
CTGCGGCGGCTGCCTGCTGCCCATCGGCGACCCGCCGCTATTCCTGGGCTACCTGAAGGGCGTCGACTTCTTCTGGACGCTCGAGCTCTGGGCGCCCTGGCTGCTGTGCAACGGGCTGCTGCTGGGCTTGTACCTGCTGGTGGATCACTTCTACCACTTCCCCAAGGAAGACATCAGCGACCGCCAGCGTGACCTCAGCCAGGTGACCGCCCTACGCTTCAGCGGCATGGGCCTGAACGTCCCGCTGCTGCTGGCGGTGGTTGCCGCCGTGGCGTTCCTCGACCCCACCAAGACCGTGCCGGGCACCGAGTGGCTGCTGGGGGAGGCCTGGCACCCGTGGATGTACTTCCGCGAGGTGATGCAGCTGACGCTGGTGGGCCTGTCCCTCGCGCTCGGGTCGCGCGAGGTGCGGCAGAAGAACAGCTTCAACTTTCACGCCATCATCGAGGTCGCCGCGCTGTTCGTCGGCATCTTTATCTGCATGCAGCCCGCGCTGCAGATCTTGGGCGTCTACGGCGGCCAGCTACGCGTCGACACGCCTACCGAGTTCTTTTGGGTCACCGGCGGCCTCTCCAGCGTGCTCGATAACGCGCCCACGTACCTCGTGTTCTTCGAGACCGCCAAGTCGATCAGCGGCCCCGGCGACGCGACGCTGGTCGCCGGCGTGCCGGAGCCGATCCTGATCGCCATCAGCCTGGGCGCCGTGTTTATGGGCGCCATGACCTACATCGGCAACGGGCCCAACTTCATGGTCAAGGCCATCGCCGAGCAGTCCGGCGTCCGCATGCCCAGTTTCTTCGGCTACATGGGCTACAGCTGCGTGATCCTGCTCCCGGTGCTTCTGGTCGTCGCGTGGCAGTACGTGGCCTGAGCCCACGGCGTTGGCTCGGCTCGCTTTTCGTGCACAGCCTACACGCCGCCGCTGCCGGCTCTGGCGCCGTCCGGGCCGGCGCACACGCAGGGGCCCTGGGTGCCCGCCCGGGTCGACCCTACACTGCGTGCGTCGCCGTGTTCTCTCCACCGCAGTTGGCAGGTCTGTGTCGTACGAAACCATCACCAATGCCGCCCAGCTCGACGCACTTTGCCAGCGGATGGCGTCGGCCGACCGCATCGGATTCGACACCGAATTCGTGTCTGAAGACACCTTCCGGCCGGAGCTCTGCCTTGTGCAGGTGATCGTCGGCGAGCAGATGTCGGTCATCGACCCGCAGCTGGTCGAAGACCTAACGCCGTTCTGGCAGGCGCTTGCCGACGGCGGCCACACAACCATCGTCCACGCGGCGCGGGAAGAGATCAACTTCTCGCTCACGGCGATCGGCCGCCCGCCGGCCAACATCTTCGACACCCAGCTCGCCTCCGCCTTCTGCAGCACCGAGTACCCGGCGTCGTACAGCGCGGTGGTCACGCGGTTCTTGAGCGTCAACCTCGCCAAGGGTGAGCAGCGGACCGACTGGCGCCGGCGGCCGCTCTCGCCGGAGCAGATCGGCTACGCCCTGGAGGACGTCCGGCACCTGTTCAAGCTGCACGACAAGATCGCCGGCCGGATCGAGCGACTAGGCCGCACGGCGTGGCTGCAGCAGGAGACACGCGAGTTTGTCGACGAGGTGGTCGCCGCCCGCTCCCGCGAGCGTTGGCGGAAGGTATCCGGCTCGGGCAGCCTGGGGCCACGCAACCTGGCGATCGTCCGCGAGCTGTGGCGTTGGCGCCAGGAAGAGGCGGAGCGCCGCGACTCGCCGCCCAAGCGGGTGCTCCGCGACGACCTGATTGTCGAGCTCGCCAAGCGCCGCACGGCCGACCCCGACAAGATTCGTGCCCTGCGTGGCATGCAGTACGGCTCGCTGAAGCGGTCGATCCCCGCCATCGCCGAGCGGGTGCAGCGTGGCTTGGACGCATCGCTGGACGACTTGAAGTCGCGCGGCCACGCCAAGCCGCCGCCGCAGCTCAACCTGCTGGGCCAGTTCCTGGGCCCCGCCATCAACAGCATCTGCCGCGGCGAGTCGATGGCGGCCAGCCTAGTGGGGACGGCCACCGATGTCCGCGACCTGATCGCCTACCGCCTAGGCTACGCGGCGCCGGACGGCGAGCCGCCCACCCTGGCCGGCGGGTGGCGGGCCGACTTGGTGGGCAACCTGATCGACGACCTGCTGGCCGGCCGCAAGAGCATCCGCATCGCCGACCCGCGGAGCGAACACCCGCTGGCGATCGACGCCATTAACCGTTAACCCGCCGTGGCCGCCAGCGCCACGCGTGGCTACCGCGGGTAGACAAACCGGTCCACCGCGCCGGTCGCCCGGCCGCCGGCGCCGACCTCAATCGGGTCTTCGTCGTAGAACTTCGTCATCTCCTGGGCCGACAGCTTCAGCCCGAGGTCGCGGCTGGTGACCTCTGCGCGGAACACGTGCGTGCCCGCCCGGTCGGCCCGTGCGCTGATCTTGACCACTTTCTCGGCGCCGGCGGCGATCGGGCCAATAGGCGGCAGCGATAGCCGGCCGTCGTTGGCGGTGAAGGGCATGCCGTCGACGGCAAACGGCTCGACGCCCGCCGAGAACAACGCCACGACGCCCACCGTGCCGGCCGCCGTGGCGCCACGGTTCTTCACCCGAACCTCGTACACCACCGTGCTGCCCACCGGCACGGGGCCGGGCGGGTCAAACACTTCGAGCCGCAGGTCGGCGACGGCCACAATCTGCGTAGCTGCCGTCGCGTTATCCGTGGTTTCTTGGTCGGCGGTCGTGGCGGTGATCGGGAACCGCCTGACGCCAGAACCGCTCGCCGTGCCGCGGATCTGCAGGTAGCGGTCGTCCCCGGGCCGCAGCGTGCCGATCTTCCACGACAGCCGCCGCGTCGCCGGGTCGAACGCCTGGCCGGCCGTGGTGGCGGTCAGCTCGAAGCCCGCGGGCACGTCTACGCTGAACGTGACGGCCTCGGCCGGCGCCGTGCCGGGGTTCCTGACGCGGAAGTAGTAGGCGCCGGCGGCCCCCGCGTACTTGGTAGCCGGCCCCCGCCAGTCGACCTCGAGGCCCGGCTTCAAGCAGAGCGTCCGCTTCGTGGCCTCGGCCTCCAGGCCGCCCGCCGCCGTGGCCCGGGCCTGGATCGCCAGCTCGCCCGCCTCGCGGGGCGTGAGCTCGATCTCAAGCACCTTGGCGGCGCCCGCTTCGAGCGATCCGACGCGGTGCCGCGTGCCACGCCCGGACCGGGCGCCGGGCGGCAGCAACAGCACCGTGACGTCCTCGGCCGGACCCGTGCCGGGGTTGCTCAGCTCCAGCCGGTACCGCTGCGGTTTGCCAAACAGCACCTCCTCGGGCCCCTCGATCGCGACGCCCAGCTTGGGCTCCTGCACCTCGACCAGCGTGCTGCCGCCCACCGGCGCGTGGCGCCAATCGACGCCCAGCTGGATTGGCTTGCCCTGCTTGGCGATCAGCGTCAGGTCGAGCCCCGCGGACTCACCGCCGGCAAAGCTGCCGAGCCGCCACTCCAGCAAGCCGCCGTCGCCGAGTCCGTCGGTCTGACGCACCGACCCGCGCGGCGTGGCTGTGGAGACAACCTCGGCCCAGCCCGGCACACGCACCCGCGTCACCAGCCCCTCGGCGGCGGCGTCGCCGCGGTTGGCGATCAGCACCCGGTACTTCGCCCGGCGGCCCACCACAATCGACCGCGGGCCGTTGACCTGCGAGACGATGTGCGGCGCCGGTTCAGAAATCAGCAGCGGCTTGCCCACGGACTCGAAGCCGAACGCCCGGTCACGCCGGCGCGTGCCGTCCGCTACGGGATCATCGACGGACCCGACAGCGATCGATTCGACCTGCAGGGGCCGCCGACGCTTTGCGTCCGGTGAGGCCCCGCTGGGCGCCGTGCCGGTGGCGTCGCCGGCCGCAAACGCCCGGACGGCTTCCGCTTCGTCGGTAGTAGCGGGTGTCGCAGCCGGAGCGGATGCAGCGGCCGCGTCTGCCGGAGCGTAGCGGTCGCCGCCGCCGGAGGTGGACGCGGAGGCCGCGGCGGCCGTCGGCGCCGGGGCGGCCATTTCGCTGGCGATCTCAGCGGCGATCGACTTGTTGAGCTCGCGTTTATCGAGCGCGGTCACGCTCTGCATGCCGGGCGTTGCAAGCGGGCCCGCCCCCGTGGCGGGCGGCATGGCGCCACGCGACGCATCATCCGGGCCGGCCGCCGCTGCGGTGCGTTGCGACTGGGCCGATGACGGGGCCGATGACGGGGCTGGGGACATGGCCGATGCCGGGTCCATGGCGCCGGGCTGACGCGCCGACAACACGCTGCCCGCCCGCGCAGGCGCCCGCAGACGTGGGTCGGCCGACGGCGGCGTGGGCTGGGAAGCAGCTGCCTCTTTGGCGCTCGCTGTCGGCCGAGCATTCGTTATCGGTTGGGCTTGCGCGACGGGCTGGCGAGCGGCGACACGCGTCGGCGCGATCTCTTGTTCGCTGCCCCGCTGGCGGAGGTCTCGGAAGATGCGTGCGCGGGTCGACCCGCTGCCAGACGCGACGGCTGGGCTATGGGCGGCCATGCCGGCGTCGCGCGATCGGCGTGTGGCGGCGCCGGTAGAACGACTCACGCTCCCGGTTTCGGCGCCGCCGGTGTAACGCGAATCGCTGCGGCCCGCCTGCCTGCGGCGCTGCGGCGCCGCTGCATCAAGGTCTCTCGGCAGCAGGTCTCGCGGGTCGACGCTAGGCAGCCGCCCGTTGGGCGAGGGGCGGCCGTTGCGGCCCCGCCGGATTGGCGTGTTCTTGGGTGACGGCGGGGTGTCCCGATCGGCGCCGGCAGGGGGCGTGGCGCCGTTCGACCCGCGGCTCGCCTGCGGCCCCGCGGAACGCGCCGGCGATGCCTGGGAGCCTCCGCTTTCAGCCGGCTTGGACCGCTGCCACGGGAAGCGGAATCGAGATAGCTGCTCGGCCAGCGACTGCGGCGGCGTCTGCGCCCCGGCCGGCGGCGCCGGCTGGGCTACGGCCCCGCCCAGCGGGAGGCCGACGGACAGCCACGCCGTGATCAACAAAATCCAGAACGCATGCAGTCTTCCTTGCCGCGTCATCCTACGCATCCTTGCGTTTGGTCACGTTCGCGTGCACGGCCCCGGGGGAGGGGAACACGTAGCCGGCCCGCTGTCGGAGAGGTATCGACCACGCCGGTCGTGACGGTTGAGCCAAACGCAGAGGATTTTCGGCTCGGGCAGAATAGGCAATCTGACGGCGCGTCGTGACACGTGCGGCACGCCTGCCCGCAAGATGATTGCAGGCGTTGCTGCCTGCGGAGGCAAACGCCTGCACCGGGCGCCCGCGGCTAGTTGCCCATGACCTCGGCGCCCGTAGCGACCTCGAAGCCCAGGTCTTCGAGCATCGCGTAGTCGGCCGCAGGCGGCTGGCCCTTGGTCGTCAGGTAGTCGCCCACGAAGAGCGAATTTGCGGCGTACAGGCCCAGCGGCTGCAAGCTCCGCAGGTGCATCTCACGGCCGCCGGCGATGCGGATCTCGCGGTCTGGGTTGACCAGCCGGAACATCGCCAGCACCTTCAGGCAGTAACGCGGCGTCAGCTCTTGGCGATCGCCGGGGTCGACGTCCCCCAGGGGCGTGCCCTCGATGGGGTTCAGGAAGTTGACGGGGATCGACTGCACGCCGAGCTCGCGGAGCTCGATGGCCATGCTCACCACGTCGGCCGGCCGCTCCCCCATGCCGACGATGCCGCCGCTGCACATCTCCATGCCCGCGTTGCGCACCGCCTTGAGCGTATCGACGCGGTCCTTGAACGTGTGGGTAGAGCAGACCTCGGTGTAGTACTCGCCGCTGGTGTTCAGGTTGTGGTTGACGCGGTCCACGCCGCACGCCTTGAGGCGGGCCGCCTGCTCATCGGTGAGCAGGCCGAGGCACGCGCAGATGTCGAGGCCGAAGCGTTGCTTGATCTCGGGCACGATGGTTTCGACTGCGCGAACCTCGCGCTCGCTGGGGCCGCGGGCCGAGATGACGATGCAGTAGGTCTTCGCCTCCCGCTCGGCGGCCACGCGGGCGCCGTCTAGCAGCTTGTCGCGGCTGAGGAGGTTGTACTTCG
>JBCCQL010000205.1:0-6055 GCA_039024355.1 Planctomycetota bacterium | reverse complement strand
CCGCGGCCGATTACGCCGCCCGCCTGCTCCGCACCGCCGCCGACGCCAACCCGCCGCCGGCGGCCGATTGGCAGGCGCGGGCGAAGCCGCTGCTGGCGGCCGCCCTTGTCCGCGGCAAGAAGCTGGGCAAGGCCGCGCGGCTGCTGCCGGCCGGCATCTCACTCACGCGAGACAACTCAGCAGACCTGCTCGATGCGTTGCTGCGGCTGACGCGCGATCCTCCGGAAGCCGGCGCGTCCAAAACCGATACGCCCAAGACCGACGCAGCGCTGCAGCGGGAGGCCGGCGAGTTGCTCCTCGCCCTACTCCAGCGTGTGCCCGTAGACGAGGGCCCCGGCGATGAAGACCCAATCGATGAACGCTCCGGCAGCGATTCTCAGGCGTGGCGGCTGCCGTATCGGGCGGCCGCGCTGCGCGCCACCAGCCGGCAGGCAGACGCATTGGCTGCCGCCCAGCGGTTGGCCGGCGAGCGGCCCGACGACCTGCAGGCGCAGCAGCAGTTGGCCGCGCTGCTGGCCACGCAGCCGGGCGAAGCGGACCGGCGGCGGGCCCTCGCCCTGTGGCGGCAGCTCGAAGGACGCAGCGGCCGCGGCACGGCAGATTGGCGCCGCGCGCGGCTCGCACGCATCGAACTACTCGAAGGCCTCGGCCAGCGGCGGCAAGCGGCCAAGCTGCTGCGGATCACCCGCGTGCTGAACCCGGAGCTAGGCGAATCGGAGGCCGCCTACGCCGCCGCCGAGGAGCGGCTGGCTACGCCGTGAGCCGCTCGGCAACGCGTCCACGTTCACCACGGCGCCCGAACCGGGTACACGCCGAACTGCGTGGTGTCTTGCGGCCACACGGGCGTCGGGCGGAACGGCCCGCCGTGCGGCCCCGGCCCGGAGTAGTTGCGGCCGAACTGGTGGTCGATCCGCTGGATGCGGCTGGCGCCGACGCCCCACCCCCAGTTGGTCTGCAGGTTGGCGGTCGGCGGCACCACCAGCGCCAGGGGCTGGCCGTACTGGTAGTGGGCGTAGCCGCCGTGCCAGTTGTAGCCCTGCGCCCTGTAGACGGGCCACATGTACGGCGTCGTAGGCGAAGTGGCCTCCGCCGCCGGCGCCGCGAAGAGCGCCGCCGCCAACGCCGCGGCGCCGATCGCGCCGGTTGTCCGTGAAGTCATCACCGTGTTCTCCGTTGTGTTGGGTGGGCTGGAGGATCACCGCTGGGCTGTCTTTGCTCGCTACAGCCCAACCCGCCAGGGTTGGGAACATCTCGCGGGGCGCAGCCCAACCCGCCAGGGTTGGGCCCACGCCTGGCGGCGTGGGCTGGCGGCTTCGTGCGATTGTTTGGGGTGCGCTGCGGTTTGACGGGGCTTCCAACTGACGGGGCTGCGGCCTCACCGTGCGGCGCTAGCGCAGGAAGGGGAGCCAGCCCATGCAGCCGGTGTTGTAACGCACCTTGGTGCGGGTCCAGCCCGCGCCGGGGTTGTGGGTCCACCAGCTGCGGGTGTGGCCGTACATGAACTCGTGCGGCAGCAGCGGCTGGTACGTGCCGTAGGTGTGGCCCACACGCTCGGGCACGGGCAGCGGCGCGACGTACATCTCGGCCGCCGTGCCGCTGGGCTCGGGGCCGACGTAGTAGTTGTAGAACAGGTCGTTGGGCCGCTGGAAACTGATCGCCCGCTTGCCGCTCCAGCCGGTCTCGGCCGTGGCGTCGGCGGTCATCAGTCCTGCTAGCAGCGCGGCGGCCAGCATCGGGAGCGTTGTGCGTCGGGTCATCAGTCGGCCTCGCTGCTCGGTAGGCGTGAAGGGCGTTGCCGCGGCGCCGCCCGCTTGGGGTCCTTGGGCTCTTGCCGTGGGATCGACCCCGGAAGACCGGATCGCTGAGACTTTCCGCGCCAGCCGGCACAACCAGGCCAACCGGCGCAACCCAACCGGGTCCGCCTGGGAGGGGGCGGATCGCGTCGCTACAATCCGCCCCTCCGGCATAGTTTCACAGCAGGGCGAGTGTGGAGTGCGGATTTCGGAGTGCGGAATGACGTCCGCAAGCGCGTGGCAAGCATCGCTCTGCGTGTCATTCCGCATTCCCAAGCCCGCACCCCGCATTCCCAAAGGAGTCGACCTTGGCGGCGAGCGGCAGCAAGCGGCGGAGCACGGCCCAGAAGATGGCCGCCGCGCAGAAGGAAATCTCGGTCAGCGAGTTCTTCGCCAAGAACCGCCACCTGCTGGGATTTGACAACCCACGCAAAGCGCTGCTGACCACCGTCAAAGAGGCGGTCGACAACTCGCTGGACGCCTGCGAGGAGGCCGGCATCCTGCCGGAGGTCTGGGTCCACATCCAGCCCACCACCGGCGGGCGGTACAAGGTGGGCATCCAGGACAACGGCCCCGGCATCCTCAAGAAGCAGATCCCGCTGATCTTCGGCAAGCTGCTCTACGGGTCGAAGTTCCACCGCCTGCGGCAGAGCCGCGGCCAGCAGGGCATCGGCATCTCGGCGGCCGGCATGTACGGCGTGCAGACCACCGGCAAGCCGGTCAAGATCATCAGCAAGGTCTCTGTGCGCAAGCCAGCGCACTACTACGAGATCCAGATCGACACCAAGAAGAACGAGCCCAAGATCCTCAACGGCAAGGGGGAGGGCGTCGACATCCCGCCCGGCGAGAAGGGCGCGGGGTACATCGACAAGCACGGCATCGAGTGGGTCGACCAGCCGCACGGCACGCGCGTCACCATCGAGCTGGAGGCCAAGTACGTGCGCGGCCGCGGCAGCGTCGACGAGTACCTGGAGCAGACGGCCATCGCCAACCCGCACATCCGCCTGCACTACGTCGACCCGGACGACTACCAGTACGACTACGAGCGATCCGCCGAGTCGCTGCCGCCCGAGGCCAAGGAGATCAAGCCGCACCCGTACGGCGTCGAGCTGGGGCGGCTGGCCCAGATGCTGGAAGAGTCCGACGCGATGAGCGTCACCGAGTTCTTCCGCACGCGTTTCAGCCGCGTGACGCCGGCCGTCTCGCGGCGGATCTGCGAGGGGGCGAAGGTCAGCGCGCGGACCAACACGCACAAGGTCGACCGCGAGCAGGCGGACCGGCTGTTCACCGCCATCCAGTCGACCAAGATCTCGCCGCCGGCGACCGACTGCATCTGCCCGATCGGCGAGCCGCTGATCCTCAAGGGCCTGCACCACGTCGTGCCGGGCGAGTTCTACGCCGCCGCCACGCGGCCGCCCTCGGTCTACCGGGGCAACCCGTTCCAGATCGAGGTGGGCCTGGCCTACGGCGGCGCGGCGCCGACGCAGAACATCACGATGGACCTGCTGCTGGAGCTGCTCGAAGAAACCGACACGCGCACCGTCCGGCAGTTCCTGATCCACACGTTCAACGGCCTGGGCGCCGAGGCGGCCGACAAGATCGTCAAGGCCGCCGGCGTAAAGACCCGCCAGACGCCGGCGGGCCTGAAGCCTAAGGAGCGGCAGCGGCTCTTCGACGCGATGAAGAACGTGAACGTGGCCGAGGGGCAGCAGATGGAGGTCCTGCGGTACGCCAACCGCGTGCCGCTGCAGTTCCAGCACGGCGCCTGCGCGGTGACGCAGACGGTGATCGGCACCAACTGGCGCGGCTACGGGCTGAGCCAGTCGCGCGGCGCCATGCCCAAGGGGCCGGTGACGCTCATGGTGCACATCGCCAGCGTGTGGGTCCCCTTCACCAGCGAGAGCAAAGAGGCCATCGCCAGCTACCCGGAGATCCAGAAAGAAATTCGCCTGGGGCTGCAGGCCGTCGGCCGCAAGCTGGGCATGTACCTCCGCCGGCGGCTGAAGGTCAAGCAGCAGTCCGACCGCCGCGACGTCTTCCTCCGCTACCTCAAGGAGGTGGCCGGCGCGGTCAGCGTGATCAACGCCGCCGAGGAGAAGGAGCTGTACGACCAGCTGGTGCGCGTCGCCGAGAAGCGCACGGCCGAGGCCGACATGAAGCTGGACGACCGCGGCAACGTCGTCGAGGGGGACCGCCAGGCGATGGACCTGGGCGACAACGTGCTGATCGTCAACCCGGCCCACCACGAGGCGGCGATCAACCGCGTGGTCACCGCGCCCGATGCCGCCTCCGACTCCGACGCCGAGGGCGAGAGCGGCGGGAACAGCAGCAGCAACGGCAAAGCCGGCGACGCTGCCCGCAAGGCCGCCGCCGCTGGCAAGAGCCGCAACGGCGCCGCGGCCAAGCGCTAAGCCGCCCACGCCGCGCTGATACAATCGGTGCCGCCCCGGCCGCGTGCGGGAGGGCAAACCTACGAGCAAACCGAAACGCATACGCAGGCAAACCGATGGTCCGCATCACAATCGACGAAGCGACGCGGAAGAAGCTGTTCTCGTCGGCCAACGGAGACGTGATTGAGCTGCTGGACGAGTCCGGCAAGCTGCTCGGCCGCATCGTGCCGCAGGCCGACAACTTCCCCGAGGGCTGGGAGCCGTTGACGCCCGAGCTGACCGAAGAAGAGCTGCAACGCCGCGCTGAATACGAAGGGCCGGGCATCACAACAGATGAGTTGCTCGCGCGGCTGCGCAACAGGGGCGGAGGCGGTGCGGCGAACGGGAACTCAGGTGCAGAACCATGAATTTTGCCGTTGTGTGGAACCCGTCGGCCACCGTCCCGATAGACGACGCTTGGGTAGCGGCAGCGAAGAACGAGCAAGAGGACATCGCGTTGGCGTTGGGCAGGATTCAGAGCAGGCTCTCGGGCGATCCCGAGGGGTGCGGCGAGTCGCGGTCCAACACGTCCACGAGGGTTTTTACCGAACGCCCGGTTACCGTCCACTTCCGCATCATCGCTCGGCTGAACCTGGTGCGTGTTTTTGCCGCCCGCGTGTACCGGCGCCGGGCATGAATCGCCCGGCAGGGATCCTGGGAATGGGTGGGTACGCCGCGTGACCAACCAGACCGACACGCAGAGCCTGACCGGCGTGGTCGACGACCTCCAAGACAAGGCCGCCGAGGACGGCGACCTGTCCGTCGACGACGCGTTGGACGAGTTCGCCGGCCGGCTGTTCGGGCCGCTGCTGATGCTGCCCGGCTTTGTCACGCTCTCGCCGCTGGGCTACATCCCCACGGTGCCCACGCTGATGGCGCTGCTGGTGATCTTGGTGACCGGCCAGCTGCTGGTCGGGCTGCAGCACCCGTGGGTGCCGGGGTTCTTGGCGTCGCGGAGCGTCGACGAGGAGCGGTACCGCCGGGCGGTCGAGAAGTCGCGCTCGTGGCTCACCTGGGTCGATCGGCTGACCAGCCAGCGGCTCACCTGGCTGGTCACCGGGCCGATGAAGTACGCCATCGCCGCGGTGTGCACGCTGGTGGCCCTGATGCTGCCGCCGCTAGAGTTCTTGCCGATGGCCTGCATGGCGCCGGGCGCTGCGCTGCTGCTGCTGGGCCTGGCCATCACGGCCAAAGACGGCCTGCTGGCGATCTTGGGCCTTGGCTTCACAGCGGGCGCGGCGTACTTGGTGACCGTCGCCTGGTCGACCTTTGCCGGCTGGGCGGGGCTGGGCTAAGCGGGGGCTGGGCTAAGCGGGGCTGGGCTGGGCGAGACAGAGCTGCACACGGTCGGGCGAAGCCAACGCGTCAGCGGCCGCACTCGCCGCTGAAGACCTCACGCCCGTAGAACTCCTGCAAACGAACAACCGCACCGAACAACCGCCGACCGAACATGCCAAAGAAAAAGCCCGCCGCCGCCCGCAAGCCCAAGAAGCCCGTCAAGCTCACGCCGCGAGACAAGCGGACCATGGCCGCCCTGCGGGGCCTGGCGGACGGCGTCGTGACCGCGGCCACCAAGCGGCGCGACCCGTACGTCGACATCCCCAGCCGCACGCTGTCGAACGTCCGCTACTCGGCCCGCAAACGGATCATCGAGATGGGCAGCGGCAAGAACCGCCGGCAGCTCTTTGATCTCTCGCAGGCCAAGGCCTACATGCGGACGATGCTGGTCGCAAGCGGCTGCAAGCGGCTGCTCGACGAGGGCAAAACGACCAGCCTGCGGGGGTTGTTCTACATGCTCAAGCACACGATCGAGAACACCAAGGAGAACACCTT
>JBCCQL010000204.1:0-6058 GCA_039024355.1 Planctomycetota bacterium | reverse complement strand
GAGTTGATGACGATGAGCTCCAAGATCCGTGAGCTTTCCTTCCAAGGCGCATCTACGCAAGAGATCCGCAAGGCCGCAGTAGAGCTTGGCATGACAACGCTTTACGACGACGCCATCCGAAAAGTCTTGACCGGAATCACAACGATCGAGGAAGTCTTCCGCGTTGCCAAGAAAGCAACGTAATCGCGGGCCCGATGCGTTATCTATCCGATACCCGGAGGGTGGCGCTTTGGACACATGCTCGCCGACCGGGTTAGGTCGCAGGAGCTACAACGCCCTGCCTGATTTCTTGCTCGTGGGGCCCTTCTCGTTGCGCCACCGCCGCGGACTTTGGTGCGGCGAACACCAGAGCGCAAATCCTTGAGCGATAGCGAATTGCAGCGGATAATGCGGCGGTCAAGTAACGCTGCTGCGAAAAGCCGTTGGTTGGTGGGCCGTAGATCACCAGGGGGCTCCTTGGCGGAGTCGCTGGAAGGCTAGCGGGCACACCGGGCGTCGCAACGACGGCTCGGCCCCAACGTTGGCCGCGCCGCTGCAAGCTGATCGTGATTCGGAACAGACACTGCGTTGCCAAGTGGCGGGTCTAGCGGGGGCTCCGCCGGGCTTGCAGGCTGTGGCAGCACGCGGACATCACGTTACGCCGCCGCGACCCCGCAAAGAGACCTTTTCGCCACGTTGTTGCAGTCGCCCGCATCGGCGTGGCGGCAGCGTAGGGAGCCGCGACGCATGGGCACCATTCTTATCGACAAGCTGCTTTCTGCTGTCGTGAAGCAGGGGGCGAGCGACTTGCACATCACGGTCGGCCAGCCGCCCGTGCTGCGGCTCAGCGGGCGGATGCAGAAGCTCAAGACCAAGGTGCTGGAAGAGTCCGACACCATGGGCCTGATGAAGAGCATCACGCCGGACCGCTGCCAGCAGGAGTTCCAGGAGACGGGCAGCACTGACTTTGGCTTCGCGTTTGGCGACTCGGCACGGTTCCGCGTGTCGGTCTTCCGGCAGCGTGGCAAGGTGGCGATGGTCCTGCGGCAGATCCCCGTGGACCTCTGGACGATGGACCAGCTCAAGCTGCCGGAGGTCTTCAAGTCGATGATCTGCCGGCCGCGTGGCCTGGTGCTAGTGACGGGGCCGACGGGCTCGGGCAAGTCGACCTCGCTGGCGGCGATGATCGACTACCTGAACGACAACGTCGATCACCACATCATCACGATCGAGGACCCGATCGAGTTCCAGCACAACCACAAGAAGTCGACGATCAACCAGCGGGAAGTGGGCGTTGACGTCACCAGCTTTGCTGAGGCGATCCGCCGGGCGTTGCGGCAGGACCCAGACGTCATCCTTGTTGGCGAGATGCGGGACCTGGAGACCATCGAGGCCGCGATCACCGCGGCCGAGACCGGGCACATTGTGTTCGGCACGCTGCACACATCGAGCGCGGCGGGCACGATCAACCGCATCATCGACGTCTTTCCCACCAACCAGCAGGATCAGATCCGCACGCAGCTGGCGTCGGCCATCATTGGCATCTTGTCGCAGCAGCTGCTGAAGAAGGAAGGCGGCGGGCGTGTCGCCGCGTTTGAGACGCTGGTGGTCACGCCTGGCATCTCGAACCTGATCCGCGAGAACAAGATCTTCCGCATCACGTCGCAGATCCAGACCGGCGCCAAGTACGGCATGCAGCTGCTGGACGACCACATCTTCAAGCACTGGCAAGAGGGCAACGTCTCGAAGGAGAACGCCCTGGAGAAGTGCAACTCGCCGGAGGAGCTAGCCAAGCGGTTCGCGGCGGCAGAGCGGACCATGTTCGACGACGTGCCGGAGGAGCAGCAATCGTAGCGGCTGATCGTTCGTTGTAGGCCCAGCCCCATCGGCCCAGCCCCATCGGCCAAACGCTAGGAAGCAAGCAGCAGAACCACGCACGCGAAGGTCTTCGACCCGCACGCACATCCCGCGACTCGAATCAAAGCGGCGCCCACAGGTGCCGTAAAGCAATCGACGCGACACCACCACGCACCCGCGGCTTCTGGCCGCGGTTACCACCCGAGGAAGCTCACCATGGCGATGCGGCGAATCGGTCAGATCATGGTCGACATGGGCTTCATCGACGATGAGCAGCTCGAGCTGCTGGTCGACGAGCAAGACCAGCACCCCGGGCAGATGATCGGCCGCGTGGCGATCGACATGGGGTTGATCTCCGAGGAGCAGCTGGCGCAGGGGCTGGCGGAGCAGCTGTCGCTGCAGAGCGCGACGGTCCACGAGCTGACCATCAAGAAAGACGTGCTGGCGATGGTCACCGAGCCCATGGCGCAGATGTACCGCATCGTGCCGACGGAGTTCGACGGAGACACGCTAACGGTCGCCATGTGCGACCCGCAAAACCTCAGCGTGCAGGACGAGCTGCGGACGTTCCTGGGCTGCCACATCCGCGTGCTGGTCACCACCGAGTCGTCCATGCTGCAGGCGCTCGAGCGGTACTACGGCGAGAACACCGAGAGCGTCGAGAGCATCGTCTCTGGCCTGGAGGACGATACCGAGCTGGCGGCGGCGGCGGCGGCGCTGGAAGCGGAAGGCCCGATCAACCTGACCGACGTCGAGAACCTGGCGGACAGCGCGCCGGTCCGCAAGCTGCTGAACATGGTCCTGCTGATGGCCATCAAGGACCACGCGAGCGACCTGCACTTCGAGCCCTTCGAGGACGAGTTCCGCATCCGCATCAAGGCGGACGGCGTGCTGTACGAGATGGTGCCGCCGCCCCGGCACCTGGCGTTCGCCATTACCACCCGCATCAAGGTGATGGCGAACCTCGACATCGCCGAGCGGCGGCTGCCGCAGGACGGGCGGATCGAGCTGACCGTGGGCGGCCACCCGGTCGACCTGCGGGTGAGCGTGCTGCCCACCATGTTCGGCGAGAGCGTCGTGATGCGGGTCCTGGACCGGTCGGTGGTGTCGCTCGACCTGGGCAACGTCGGCATGAACGACGACACCATGGCCAAGTTCCGCACCGTCATCAAGCGGCCCAACGGCATCTGCCTAGTGACCGGGCCCACCGGCTCGGGCAAGACCACCACGCTGTACTCGGCCCTGAACGAGCTGAACGACGTCCAAGACAAGCTGATCACGACCGAGGACCCCATCGAGTACGACATCGACGGCATCGTGCAGGTGCCGATCGACTCGTCCATCGGCAACACCTTCGCCCAGTGCCTGCGGGCGATCCTGCGGCAGGACCCGGACAAGATCCTGGTGGGCGAGATCCGCGACCTCGAGACCGCCGAGATCGCGGTGCAGGCCTCGCTGACCGGCCACCTGGTGTTCAGCACGCTGCACACCAACGACGCGCCGAGCACCATCACCCGGCTGAAGGACATGGGCGTGCCGACGTTCCTGATCACCGCCACGGTGGAGTCCATCCTGGCGCAGCGTCTGGTGCGGCGGATCTGCACGCAGTGCCGCGAGGAGTTCTCCCCCTCGCGCGAGGTGCTGGACGACCTGGAGCTGACCACGTCCGACATCCGCGGCAAGAAGTTCTACCGCGGCGCCGGGTGCGAGCTGTGCAACAACACGGGCTACAAGGGCCGCGTCGGCCTGTTCGAGCTGATGATGATGACCAGCGAACTACGCGACAGGATCATGGAGAACGGCCAGACCGAAGAGCTCCGCCGGCTGGCCGAGTCGCAGGGCATGGTTACGCTCCGCACGGCCGGCACCAACGCGATGTTCGAGGGCACCACCACCGCCGACGAGGTGATCCGCGAGACGATCCTCGAAGCGTAGCGGCTTCGGGCTGTTGGCTCTTAGCTGGTGGCTGTTAGCCATCAACCGTAACGGAACAGCAGATCGGTCGAACCGACCGGTGACTCTAAGTTGGACCGGACTTACGCAACCCCACGAACGACAAGCCAACGGCCAACAGCCGATAGCTAACAGCCGTTTCCGCAGGAAACAATATGCCGACCTTCCAGTTCGAAGCGATGGACGCCACGGGCGCCGAGATCAAGGACGTGATCGAGGCGCAGACCGAGGAAGAGGCCCAGGCGACGATCCGCCAGATGGGCTACTTCGTGACGAAGATCGCCGTCAAGAAGAGCCGCAAGAAGGCCGAGGCCGCGGGCCCGCAGAAGAAACAGCGGGGCTTTGTATTCGGCGGCGTGAAGAGCAAGGAGCTAACGAGCTTCACCCGGCAGCTGTCGATCCTGCAAGACGCGGGCCTGCCGATCCTCCGCAGCCTGCGGATCCTGGCCAACCAGGCCAAGCCGGGCCGGCTGAAGTACTCGCTGGAAGACACCTGCGACGAGATCGAGGCGGGCGCCACCCTCAGCGAGGCGATGAGCAAGAGCCCCAAGTGCTTCGACCGGCTGTACGTCAACATGATCAAGGCGGGCGAGGCCGGCGGCGCCCTCGAGCTGATCCTGCAACGCCTGGCGGACTTCAAAGAGCGTGCCGAGTCGCTCAAGCGCAAGGTCCGCAGCGCGATGATCTACCCGATTGTCGTCGTGCTGGTGGCGGTTGGCATCCTGACGTTCATCATGATCAGCATCGTCCCCGAGTTCGAAAAGATCTTCTTGGACTTCGGCCTAACGCTGCCGGCGCCCACGCAATGGCTGATCCAGGTATCGAACTTGACCTACCGATACTTTTACCTGATCCCCGGCATCCCGATTTCTATCTGGCTGGCGATCAAGCTGATCCGCAAGTTCAAGCACGGGCGGATCGGTTGGGACATGTACGCGATCAAGGTGCCCATCTTCGGCCAGTTGGTCGAGAAGAACACGCTGGCCCGCACCACGCGGACGCTGGGCACGCTGGTCTCTTCCGGCGTGCCCATCCTCGAAGCGCTCAACATCACCCGCGACACGGCGGGCAACGCCGTGTTTGAGCGGATGTTCCAGCGGATCAGCGACGCCATCCGCGAGGGCGAATCGATCGCCAAGCCGATGAAAGAGAACGCCGTGCCGGGCTTCCACCCCGTGGCGCTGTTCTTCTGGTTCACGTCCATGCCGGTCATCGGCGGCCTGCTGTACTTCCTGAAGGTCCGGCAGCCGATTGTGGACGAGATCGTTGTGAACATGGTGGACGTCGGGGAAGAAACGGGCGAGCTCGACACGATGCTGTACAAGGTGGCCGACGTCTACGACGAAGAGGTGGCGGTGCTGACCGACGGCCTCACCAAGCTGATGGAGCCGCTGCTCATCATCTTCCTGGGCGGCGCGGTGGGCTTCATCGTTGTCGCCCTGTTCATCCCGCTGGTCGACCTGATCAACAAGCTGAGCGGCTGACGCCCCCGGCCTGCACAACCCGGCGCTGCCCGGGCCGTGTTGCCCGGTCGCCGGACTGGGCGGGCGGCGGGGCGGCGGCGCCACGAGCACGAAGGAACCAACCGATGCGGCGTGACATGCAAAAAACTCTTCGGGGCCGCCGCGGCTTTACGCTGGTAGAGCTGCTGGTGGTGATCTCGATCATCGCGCTGCTTGCCGCGCTGCTGATCCCCGCGGCGGTCCGCGTGCGGTGGGTCGCCCGGCAGACGGCGATCAAGGGCGAGATCTCCAACCTTGAGACCGCCATCGAGTCGTACAAGAACGACGTGTCGGGCGGCTCGTACCCGCCCGACGCCATGGTGGGCCAAGTGGGCACGGGCGTGGGGCAGACGCCGCCGAACGTGGCCAACGCGATCGTGGCGGACTTCAAGCGGCACTTCAGGAAAGCCTTTCCGCGCAGCCGCGAGCCGGAGGCGTTGATCGAGGCGCTGGTCGGCGCCCGCACGGCCGGCAGCCCCACGACGCCCAACAACCCCAACCTGCCCGGCGGCATGACGCCGGCCGAGGCGGCCGTCTTCTGGCTGCAGCGGTTCAGCGAAGACCCGAAGTACCCGATCTCCGGCACGGGCGGGCCGGCGTTTATCATCAGCCAGGCCGCGCCCATCGCCGCCGACCCGAACGACGACCTGGCCGCCCGCAACTGGATCATCGACCTCACGGCCGAGCGCTACGGCCCCCGCGACGACGACAACCGCTTCGCCGGCCGGTTCTTGGCGTACGGCTCGCCGATCGACGCCGGCGTGACG
>JBCCQL010000203.1:0-6067 GCA_039024355.1 Planctomycetota bacterium | reverse complement strand
GCCCCGGCCCCCCGCGGCCGCCGCGCGGGTTGGACGCCGCCTTCACCCGCGGGCGTTGGCCCGCCCGCCGGGGGGGTCCCGCCGCCCGGCGTGGCGCCCTTTCTGCTGCTGTTCGCCTTGTCCGCCTCGGACGCCACCCCAGCCCGGGAGCTGCTCCGCGATGACTTCTGCGCGCCCGCAACACACGCTGGCCCGCCCCGCAACGGTTGCCGGCCTCGGCTATTGGTCGGGCCGTGCGGTGTCGATCGAATTCCGGCCCGCCCCTGCTGGTGCTGGGCTGCGGTTCGTGCGGGATGACCTCTCGCCACCCGTTGGGCTGGCGGCCACGGTCGCCCACCAGCAGCCCGCCGACAGGCGTACCGTGCTGGTCAGCGGCGCCGCACGCGTCGAGATGGTGGAGCACGTGCTGGCCGCCCTGCACGGGCTTGGCGTCGACAACTGCGAGGTCGGCGTCACGGGCCCAGAGCTGCCCGGGTGCGACGGCTCGGCCCTGGCGTTTGTTGAAGCCATCGCCGACGCAGGCCTGGTCGCCCAGGACAGTGTGGCGGACCCGCTGGTGGTGAAGCAGCCGCTGCGGTGCGCCGCCGGGGACGGTTGGATCGAGGCGCGGCCAGCGATCGGCGACGGGCTGTCCGTCGAATACAACCTGGACTACGGCCCCGGCGCCGCGATCCATGCCCAGTGGTTTGTCACCGACGTGACGCCCATGAGCTTTGCGGCGGAGCTGGCGCCCGCCCGGACGTTCGTCCTGCAGGAGGAGGCCGAGCACATCCGCTCGCAGGGCCTCGCCCAGCACGTGACGGCGAAAGACCTGCTGATTTTCGGGCCCGACGGGCCCATCGACAACACGCTGCGGTACCCGGACGAGTGCGCCCGGCACAAGGCGCTGGACGTGGTGGGCGACCTCGCCCTGCTGGGGCGCCCGCTGGTGGGCCACGTCGTGGCGTGCCGCAGCGGCCACCGTCTGAACGCCGAGCTGGTCCGCGCCCTGCTCCACCAAGCCGCGGGCAGCCCGCCCACGGGCAACAGCGTCCGCAAGTCCGCCTAGCCACCAGCCCGACCAGACCGCCAGCGGGCGGTCGGCGCCCAAGCACAGGGAAACCCACGAATGGCTACCAGCATCGCGAGCACGGCCTGGGTCGACCCTCGGTCGCAGATCGACCACGACGTCCAGATCGGCCCGTTCTGCATCGTCGGGCCCGACGCCCGCATCGCCAGCGGGACGCGGCTGATCAACAGCGTCACGCTGATGGGCAGCGTCACGCTCGGGCGCGACAATGTGGTGTACCCCAACTGCGTGATCGGCGGCGAGCCCCAGGACGTCAGCTACACCGGCAGCAGCACCAGCGTGGAGATCGGCGACGGCAACCTCATCCGCGAGGGGGTCACGATCAACCGGGCCACCGAGAAGGAAGACGGCGTGACACGCCTGGGCAGCCACAACTTCTTGATGGCCAACACGCACGTCGCCCACGACTGCAAGCTGGGCGACCACATCATCATGGCCAACGGGTCGCTGCTGGGCGGGCACGTCCACGTGCACAACCACGCCTCGCTGTCCGGCGGCGTCGCCGTGCACCACTACACGACCATCGGCAGCTTCAGCTTCGTCGGCGGCCTCAGCCGCGTGCTGCACGACGTGCCGCCGTTCATGCTGTGCGAGGGCACGCCCGCCCGGCCGCGTTGCATCAACATCGTCGCGCTGAAGCGGAACAAGTTCTCGCCCCACGCGATCGACGCCCTGGCCGAGGCGCACCGGCTGCTGTACCGCGCGAAGGTTGGCCTCGAACCCGCCCGCGAGGTGCTGCGGGGCAACGAGCGGATCATCCCCGAGGTGCAGCAGCTGCTTTCGTTCATTGAGGGCCAGCAGCAGGGCCGCCACGGCCGCGGCCGCGAACTCAGGAGAGCCGCGTGATGTCACAATCCAGTCAGCCGGTCCGCGTCGCCGTGATCGGTGCGGGCCACCTCGGCAAGTTCCACGCACGGCTCGCCGCGGCCAACGACGCCTACCAGCTGGTCGCGGTCGTCGACCCGTGCCAAGCGGCCCGCGACGCGCTGGCCGCGGAGACCGGCTGCCGCCCGGTGGAAGACTACAAGTCGCTCCTCGGGTTGATCGACGCCGCCGTGGTGGCAACGCCCACGGTGACGCACCACGCGATCGGCCTCGAGCTGCTAGCCGCCGGCGTCCACTGCCTGATTGAGAAGCCGCTGGCGCCGGGAGCCCGCGAGGCGGACGACCTTGTGCGGCTTGCTGCGGCCCGCAACGCGGTGCTTCAGGTAGGCCACGTCGAGCGGTTCAACCCGGCGTTCTGCGCCGCCAAGCCGCGGCTGGCGAACCCGAAGTTCATCACCGCGACACGGACCAGCGGCTACACGTTCCGCTCGACCGACATCGGCGCCGTGCTCGACATCATGATCCACGACATCGACCTGGTGCTGGGCATCGCCGGGTGCGAAGTGGTGGACGTGTCGGCGGTTGGCGCCTCGGTGCTGGGCGGGCACGAAGACCTGGCCAACGCGCAGCTCACCTTCGAGAGCGGGTGCATCGCGCAGCTCACCGCGTCGCGCGTCAGCTACGAGATGCGACGCGAGATGAAGGTGTTCACGCCCAGCGGTTTTGTCGCCATGGACTTCGCCACAGGCCAGACAACCACCGTGACGCCGAGCCCCGCGGTGCTACGCGGAGGCTTGCAAGAAGCGGCGCCAACCGCCGAGGACCGCCAGCGGCTCCGCACCACGCTGTTCGAGGAGCTGTTGGTGAAGTCCAGCAGCGAGGCCGCACCGGTTAACGCGATCGAGCTAGAGCAGCACGAGTTCGCTGTCGCGATCCGCACGGGGGCACAACCCACCGTGCCGGGCGGCGTGGGCCGAGACGCCGTGGCGGTCGCCGAGCGTGTGATCGAGGCGATCGAGCAACACGCGTGGGATGGCAACACGACGCAGAATAGTGACGCGACTCAAAACCAGTGGCGGGCCGCGGCATAATAGCCTCACGGCCTCGCAGCAGCCTGCACTTGAGGCTGCTTTACCAGTCGCCCGCAGCTAAGCGGCAGCGAGTTCGCTCCGAAGCTGGGCGGCCTTCTCGCTTAGCGACGCCAGAGAATTGGCGATCCAGGCCCGCTGGATTTGGCTGCAATCCGCCTCGGCGACGCCGCGGCCGCCGAGCAGGAAAGCCACGCCGGCGGGCAGCTGCTCAGAGAAGTCTTGCAGCTGGTCGAGCCAGTTCTCGGCGCCATCGGAGCGGCTGACGCTGAGCCACACCGCGGCCGGCTGCCTGCGGTCGATCGCGGCGAGGATTGTCCGGTAGGGGAGGTTGTCGCCCAGCGACAATGCCTTCCATCCACTCTCGGCCAAGACCAGCTGCACCATGGTTGTGGGCAGCCGGTACATGTCCCCCTCGGGTGAGCCGCCCAGGGCGAGCGGCGCATCTGGGCTTGGCGTCGGCAGCATCGAACGCAAGTCGTTTAGCAGACGGCCGATGATCTCGCAAGCAAACCGCTCCTGGAAAACCTCCGCCTGCCCGCACCGCCAAAGGTCGCCCAGGTGGTGCATCGCGGGCGTCAACAGGTCTTCGCAAACCTGAACGACGTTGGCTCCGCCGAGGTAGTAGTCGAGCACCACTTCGCGGCACTTCACTTCTTCGCCCTGCTCGATCGCGGTGTTGAGCGTGGCGCTGGCCTTGGCGGAATTCGTGTCGCGGCGGCCCACACCGTCGGGCAAGCCCAGCAGCTTCGCGTCGATAATGGGGCGGTTGGTCTCGCGCAAGAAGCTGATGACGTCGCCCACCAGCATCCGGCGGTGCCCGCCGGGCGTCTTCTCAGTGCGGATCACGCCCTGGTCGCACCAGCGTTTGAGCGACGACTCGCTAACGCCGATCGACTTGGCGACTTGTTTTGGGCTGAGCAGCTGCATCGTTGGCACGCGGCGAAAGCTTCGCAGTAAGTAGGCGCGGATTTTCCTGGCCCTTTTCGATACTAGCCGCCGGGCCGCAAATGAGTAGGCGTGCGCAACGTGTTATTCGCATGGCGTTTACGGCAAACCACGGCAATGATCGTTTTGAACGTTTTACAGCTTGCCGGCGTGCTAGCCGGCAGGTAGTATTTGCTGAACGTTTTGAACGATTTGACCGATACTGCTCGTGGACCCTCCCTAGGAAGCGACATGATTGCCGAGCTAAGCACGTCTGGACGCCGTACGACGAGCCGCACGACCGGTGCAAACCGCAAAACGACAAAGTCGGCGAAGCAACAAAAAATCGACCGCGCCCGTGTCGAGTCGCTGATGAAGCGAGAGATCGCCTTCATCCCAAACGCCGAATTCGCGCAGCTTTCGGCCGAAGACACACAGCCGGCACCCGGTTTGGTGGCTGACGTGGAGTTCGGCGGGTCGCAGCAGTTGGCCAGCGGGGCAAGCGGTTTGCCGTCGCACTTAGCGAGTCTGTGCGCCACGCCGCTACTAAGCCCGGAAGAAGAGCGGGCAATCTTCCGGCGCATGAATTTTTGCAAGTTCCACGCAGACGCGTTGCGGAAGAGGCTCGGCCGATCGCCCGAACTTGCGGCTGAAGTCGAGGACTACCTGCGGCGTGCCGAACGACTACGCAACCACCTGATCCAAGCCAACACCCGGCTGGTGATGTCGATCGCTCGCAAGTTTGCGGACGCTCGCAACGCGTTTGACGACCTGCTGAGCCACGGCATTGGGTCCTTGGTGCATGCCGTCGAGAAGTTTGACTTCGACCGTGGCTACCGCTTCAGCACCTACGCCACCTGTGCGGTCCGCCGCGATCTGTACCGGTTCGTGATGTCGCGGAAGAAGGACCTCGAGCGGTACACCACCGGTTCGTCAGACCACTTGCAGGCCAAGCCGGACGAGCGTGCCCCGCACAACCCAAACGCAGAGGTAGAGTGGAACCGGCTGAGCGGCGCGGTTGAGTCCATGCTGGACGAACTCGACGACCGTGAGCGGTTTATCGTGACCCGCCGTTACGGCTTGGACGAGTCAGACAAGAAGGCGTCGTACAGCCGGCTCGGCGAGAAGCTCGGCATCTCCAAGGAACGGGTACGGCAGTTGGCCAACCGAGCGATGGAGAAGCTCCGCGTGAGCGCGGGAGAGCAGCAGCTCGACGCCTTGCTCAGCTAGCCGATGGGCGTCGGCCCAGGCCGCTTGTTGTCCGACCAGCCAAAAGCCGCGTGATCTCCGCTTTGAGATGGCGACACGTTTGTGATCGTGCTGTGGATCGGGCTCCCGAGAATGTGCACTTGCTCAGGCAAGGTCGCGGTCGTCGAACAGCAGCAGCGCAAGCAGCATGGCGAATACGCAGTAAGCTGCGCAGTACAACGCAGACCAGCCGAGGTAGGTTGCCGGCACTGTTTGGCCGGCTGAGATGGCGGCCTGGATGTCGAAGTGGTCGAGCTCTGGCAGGACGACCGAGAACAGCTTCGCGAAAAACTGCACGTACTCATTCTCGCCCACGGTCGATTGGGCGATAAGCGGCGTGAGGTGGCCGAGCACGTAGATGGCGCCGCAGATCAGCAAGTTGGGTAGCATCGGCAGGCGTGTCGAGATGGCGACGCTCACGGCCGCCAACGCCACGGTCTCTTGAAACGCCAAGACAAGCCCCGGCACCACGCCGATCACTACCTCGTGGCACTCTTGCCAGCTGGGCGTTGGGTTCGAGGTCTCAGCCGCGTCGTACACCACCTTGTACGACACCGTGGCGAGCAGCCACGCACCCAGCAGCACAAAAATCACCAGCGACGCCGATACGATGCCGTAGAACTTGCCGAGGATAAACTGCCGCCGGCTAATCGGCTTGGAGAGCAGCGTGAGGGCGGTCTTCCCCTCGATCTCCTCCGCGATCGAGACGCTCGCCGTCCACAAAGCGAAGATGATCGCCAGCACCTTGATGGTGCTTAGGCCCGAGTCGATGAGCATCTTCACGTCTTCGCCAAACGTGTTGTACGGCAGCACGATGTAGATCAGCAGCGCGAACGCACCGCCCGCGATGAACAGCAAGAACAGCGGCTGGCCGAGCGCTTCTTTGGCGGTGGCAACCGCGATGTTCGAG
>JBCCQL010000202.1:0-6084 GCA_039024355.1 Planctomycetota bacterium | reverse complement strand
CTGAACGTCAGCGCGCTTGGCTTTCAGAAACACCGCCGGTTGCTGGCCTCGGGCACCGGCTGCAGCCAGATCGATTTCGAAGCCGGCGTAGAGCCCGAGCGCCATGGTTTCCGCGGTCGGGCCACCGACCCGCCCGCCGAAGCCGGGAACGGCAATGATTGCCGCCCAGTCGTCAAGCTGCGGGTGGCGTGGATGCCAGGCCGGTGCCCGGCGCCGCCAGCTGATCGCCCGAGGGGCCATCAGGTCGCGGCTGTCGCGCAGTTCAAAGTCGAGCGTGCGGCGGTCAGCACCGGCGGCGCCACCGGGTTGCCCGCCGGCGGCGCGATGGGCTGCACGCCGGCGAAGGCGTCGGGCGCCACGCCGGCGATGGGCGGCCCGACAACCGCTGGCCCGACAACCGCGGGCTGCGGCGGTGGCGTCGGGGGCGTCTCGCCCGGGAAGATGAAAAACTGCTCGCCGGACGGATCGATCCGCGGCAGGCTCGCGCACCCGCTCACCTGCAGCACGCCCAGCAGCACACCGCCAAGCGCGACGGCCCGGGTCCAGCAGCGGTTTGCGGGGGTGGAGGCGGGCATCCTGGGAGCGTGCATCCTGGGGGCGGGCGGAACGTGCGCGTTCGGCGGCGTCGGCGCGCAGAACTGCCGGTGTGAAAACGTACCGCCTGGGCAAGCCGGTGATGCCAAAATGCAACGCTGACGGGGCATTTCCTCAACACCCGGCGCCCGCCTGCAACGTTCCTCCCGGTTAGGACGGCAGGCGGCTGCCGGCTGCACAGCGGACAACCGTCAACGCCCGCGGCAGAGCCCGAAACCCTGGTGATTTCTTGCCTTACCCAGTTTGCCAGATTACGATCGGTAGCGTGGCGTCGGGGTAGGCCTCGGCGCCCGCCAGGGCTGGTCGCAACGCGAACACGCCCTCTGCGTCGCGCCGCAACACCACTCTTGCCGCCTCGGTCTCGGTAGCCCGGGCGGCCTATTTGCTTGAGGTCCGCCATGCGTCTGTCCTCCCTCGCCCGCTTGCTCTCGGCCGCGTTGTGCGTGGCGGTCATCGCTGCCGGCGCCACGCCGGCAAACGCCCAGTTCGGTGGCGGTGGTGGCTTGGGCGGTGGCGGCGGTGGCTTCGGCGGCGGTGGCGGTCTGGGGGGCGGCTTGGGCGGTGGCGGTGGCGGCGGCTTAGGCGGCGGCACGAACGGCGCCTCGGGCGTGGTGGTCGACGCCGACGGCGTCGTGCGCCGCAACATCGTGCCCGACCCCTCCGGCGAGCTCACACGGCAGCGGATCGCCCAGTCGGTAGCCGGCCTCGACGCGGAGCTTTCCAAGCGGAGCAAGCTCCGCAAGGTCTCGATCACCCGCCTGGAGCGGCTGCTGGAGCAGAAGCTGGCCGCCGGCCAGGCGCCCGACGACGCCATGCTCCGCCTCGCCGGGCTGACGCACGTCGACTACGTCTTCTGCTACCCCGACACGGGCGACATCGTCCTGGCCGGCCCCGCCGAGCCCTGGGCCGACGACCTGGCTGGCCGCACACGCGGCGTCGCCACCGGCCGGCCGACCCTTCTGCTTGAGGACCTCATCACCGCCCTGCGGGCCTTCCCGCCCGCGGCCGCCGGCGCCGAGCCGCTGATCTACTGCTCGATCGACCCCACCGAAGAGGGCCTTGCCGGCATGCAGCAGTTCTTGCGGCAGCCGCACTTCAACCCCAACCGCAAGCCGACGCAGACCGAGGTGAGCTTCTTCGTCGAGCAGCTGCGGAGCCGCATGGGGCTGCAGAAAGTGACCGTCGGCGGCATCCCCGCCGGCACGCACTTCGCCCAGGTGATGGTCGAGGCGGACTACCGGATGAAGCTGATCGGCATCGGCCTCGAGCGTCCGCCGGTGCGGCTCAAGAGCTACGTCCACCGGGCGAACCCGGCCATGGTGTCGCGTAACGCCCTGCAGCGGTGGTACTTTGTGCCCGACTACGACTGCCTGCGTGTGAGCGAAGACGGCTTGGCTATGGAGGTCGTGGGCGAGGGCGTCAAGCTCATCGGCGAGGACGAGTTTGTGGGCCAGGACGGCACGCGGCGGGCCTCGGGCCAGTCGAACCGGGCCAGCGAGTCCTACACCAAGGCGTTCACCAAGGTGTACCCCAAGCTGGCGGAGCGCTCGCCCGTTTACGCCCAGCTGCGCAACTGCATCGACTTGGCCGTGGTCGCCGCGTTCCTGCAGCAGCGGGACGTCTACGGCCAGGCGGGGTGGACGATGCCGGTGTTCGCCAGCGAAGAGGCCTTCCCCATCGAGACCTACAACCCGCCGCAGCAGGTGGCGACGGCCGTCAACGCCATCTGGAAGAACAACACGCTGGTAACGCCCATCGGCGGCGGCGTCGAGATCCGCCCCACCTGGGCCCTGCGTGACGGCAACCTGCAGGCCGACGCCAAAGGCAAGGTGTCCGCCAAACGCACCGCGGTCGGCGCCCCGCAGCTGGCCGACGGCCAGTGGTGGTGGGACTAGAGCGTACGTGCGTTCGTCGTAGCGCCCGTAGCTGGCTGCGGCTGCGGCTGGCTTCGTCGGCCTGCATCGGCGATGCACCACATCGCCTGCTTCGGCCTCTTCGCCTGCCTTGCCTCGCAGGCGCTATCGACGCTACGACAAACGGCGGCACGCTCCAGCGGCGGCCACCTGTCAGCGGCGTCCGCCCTGTACGCCAGCTCATGCGTAGAACTGCCCGGCGTCGTCGGGCTGCAGGGCGTTCTCGAAGTGCTCGATCGACTCGGGGCGGCGTGCGCCCGGGGGCCAGACGATGGCGATCACGTCGAACCGCGACGGGTAATCGAGCAGGTCGTGCCGCTTAAGGAACTCGAGCCCGCCCCGCAAGATCCGCTGGCGTTGCTCGGCGGAAACCGCTTCTGCCGGGCTGCCAGCCCGGCGGTTGCGGCGGGTTTTGACCTCGACGAACACCACGGTCTGCTTACGCCAGACGGCCACCAGGTCGAGCTCGCCCAGCCGGCCACGCCGCCCGCGGGCGACCACCCGGTAGCCGCGGCGGCGCAGGTAGCGCGCGGCGGCGTGCTCGCCCCGCTTGCCCAGCGGCGGCGGGTCGGGCAGCAGTCGGCTCAGCCAGGCGGGCACGCGTTTACCCCCACGGAAGGCGCCGTCCCGCCTAGCGAAGCCACCAGCCGAGGCTAATCGCGCCGGCGCTCTTTAAGCCGCGTCGCCTTGCCGACGCGGTCCCGCAGGAAGTAGAGCTTCGCGCGGCGGGTGACGCCCGAACGCTTGACGTCGACCTTGGCGATGCGGGGCGAATGCACCGGGAACTTCCGCTCGACGCCCTCGTTGTTCACGATCCGCCTGACGGTGAACATCTCCCGCGTGCCGCCGCCGCTCATGGCGATCACGACGCCCGTGAAGATCTGGATCCGTTCTTTGTCGCCCTCCAAGATCTTGGTGTGGACGTCCACGGTGTCGCCCACCTCGAACTTGGGCTTGTCCGCTTTGAGGCTCGATTGCTCGACGAGGTCAAGGATCTGCTGGCTCATCTCGGCTCCCGGCGTTTGGCTGCTGGCCCTCGGTGGGCTTGTTGTCTGTTGGTCTGTTTGACGGGCCGCCGCCGAGTAAATCGGCGCGGCGTTTGGCGGTCCGCTCTAGGCTGTTTTCGGCCCGCCACGCGGCAATCGCGGGGTGGTCTCCGCTGAGCAGCACGTCCGGCACAGCCAGGCCGCGGTACTCGCGTGGGCGGGTGTACTGGGCGTGTTCTAGCAGGCGGTTGCCACGCGAAAACGAGTCCTCGACGCTGCTCTGCTCGTCCCCGAGCACGCCCGGCACCAGCCGGATCACGGCGTCGATGACGGTCATCGCCGCGACCTCGCCGCCGTTTAGCACGAAGTCGCCCACGGATACCTCCTCGGGCTCCAGCAGGTCGTAGACCCGCTGATCGAACCCCTCGTACCGGCCGCACAGCAGCACAAGCCGCTGCGTGGCCGGGTTGTCGCTGGCCAGCTCTTCGACCAGCCGCTGGTCGAGCCGCCGGCCCTGCGGCGTCATGACCAGCACCCTGCCGGGCGCCGGGGCCAGCTCTTGAACCGCCTCGACGCACTCGACCACCGGCTCGGGCTTGAGCACCATGCCGGGCCCGCCGCCGAAGGGGCGATCGTCAACGTTGTGGTGCTTGCCTGCGGCCCAGTCGCGGAAGTTATGCGTGTGGAGCTGAACCAGCCGATGGTCGATCGCCAGCTTGAGCAGGCTCTGCGTCCGGTAGCCGGCGAACACCTCCGGGAACAGCGTCAGCACATCGAATCGCATGGCCGCCGCCGTCGGCTATCGCCGTCGAAACCCAGATGCCGCGTGCTACGCCTCGGCCGGCTTCGCCTCGGCCTCGGCGGCTTGTGTGTCGCCTTCTGCTTTGGCCTCTTCCCCGTCTGCTGGTTTGTCGTCCGCTGGTTTGTCGTCAGCCGGCTTGGCATCAGCCGAGTCGCTGCCGGCGCTGGCCTCTGGTTCGGCGGCCTCTGGTTCGGCGGACTCTGTTTCGGTGGACGCCGCTTCCGGCTCTGCTGGCGGCGCCTGAGCCTCTGCTGGCGGCGCCTCGGGCTCGGCGGCCGCGGGCTGCGACGCGGGCTCGCCCGGGTCTACCATCTCGGGGCCCATGGCCAGCTTCTCGAGCGCCGCGGCCTGCTCCGCCAGGTGCGTGCCGTCGGTGCCGTACTTCTTGATGAGCACCGCCATCTTCTCCGACGGCTGGGCGCCAACGCTCAGCCAGTAGTCGATGCGGTCTTTCTTGAGCACCGCCCGTGCGTGCACGTCGGCGATGGTGGGGTCGTACGTGCCCAGCTCTTCCAGCGCCCGCCCGTCGCGTGGGGACCGCTTATCGATCGCACAAATGCGGAAAAAGTGGCGATGGGATCGGCCCATCTTCTTCATGCGGATGCGGACTGCCACGCGGTTCTCCTCGGCCTAGCTGGTGCGGCCCGGCTTGGGCACGCGGGGTGTTGCTTCACCGCCTAGGAAGATCGTCAGGGGCGGTTGGCGGTTTGTATTCGGCGACCGGACGCGGCGCCCGCGATCGGTCGAGCCCAGGAGTATTGGCGAAACCGCAGGCCCACGCAAGGCCCGCAACGCTGGCCAACAGGCCTGAAAACGCACAGGGGCTGCGGCCTCAGCGTGCGAGGTGAGCCAAGTAAAAGGGCCCGCGGGCTCCGCTAACCGCCAGGAAGGGCAGGCGCCCCGGTGAGCACGGCCCTTGGGTGTGTCTCGGTACGCGGCGTGCCAGTGCGCGGCGGGTCAGTACGCCGCGTGGCGCCAGGTCCCAGGAGAGACCCTCTGCGGGCCGCCGGCATCGCCAGAGAAGCCCGGCGGCGGAGAAGCCAGAAAGGAGCCGCTGTAGTTGAAAGTGGCGTCCTGGTTCAGTTCTACCTCGCCGGCCACGACGGCCCCGTTGAAGTAGGACTCATCGTTGATTTCGATCTTGCCAGAGACGTACACAAGCCCGTTGATCCAGCCTGGGTAGATATCGATCTTGTCCGAGTCCGTGTTTCCTTCGTAGGGCGTGCCGCTGGGGTTGAAGTTTTTGGAAAGGGTCCCCTCCCACAACGCGTGGTTGCCGAACAGGCCGGTCATGTCGAACGAAAAATCTCCGTCGACCAGCAAAGCCGGGTAGTTGGGCACGGCGGGGTCCCACTGCAGCTCGGCCGTGACCCCCGACTCGGCGCCGGCGTTCAGCAGCACCAGCGTACCGACGATGCGGCTCCACAAGATGTTGAGCCGCTGCCCTTTGCAGTCGATGTAGTAGACGCCTTCGGGGTTGGTGTCGCCGAAGGGGTTGCTCGCTGGGCTCAATACGACCGTCGAAATCGTATGGACGCCTGCGAACGTGGGGATGTCGCCGATTTCTATCTCGGCGCCGTTGGCCAGGTAGTAGTCGAAGACGTTCGCGCCGGGCGCCTCTCGCGCCGGCGACTGGAAGGCCTCGGCCAAGCCGGTCACCCGCGATGGGTCTTCGATCTCGCTGGCGGACCACGCGTGGCCGCTGATCTTTGCCCCGGAGCCGGGCATCTTGATTTTGCTGTTCGAGCTGGCCTGCTGATTGGTGTTGAGCGTCGAGGACCCCAGGTCG
>JBCCQL010000201.1:0-6087 GCA_039024355.1 Planctomycetota bacterium | reverse complement strand
GCGGAGGATGCCGCACGCCGGCCTTCGAGGCTCAACGCATGGGCCGGCCGCTGCGACGGCCGACCGATGCGTTGAGCCTCGAAGGCCGGCGTGCGGCATCCTCCGCATGCCGGTAGCCGGCTGCGGTCCCCAAAGCACGCGTCGCTCCTGCGGTGCTTTTGACACGCACCGAGTCCGTGCCACGCCGGATGGACCCTGGGCAGCCGCGACACCGTTTTCCGCCGAAATTTCTTGACGATCGCCAGCGGCTCCGATAGTCTCTCCGACCGCGGGGCGGAGGCTGTGTGGCCTGGGCGCGCCCCCGTGCCTGCCTCATCCTGCTTCTACCGGAGGGTGCCCATGCGTCGGACCTTTCTGTTGTGCCAATCCGCTGCCGCCGCCCTCTTGCTGACGGGCCTCATCGCCACCGACGGGTCAGCGGAGTTGGTGGCCTACGACCCGTTCCTGTCGGGCGGCAACCGCGGGGTCGGTGAGTACACGCCGGGCGTGGACGTCCGGGCGCAGGGCACCGCGGCGCTCGGCTGGGTCGGCACGTCGGGGCTCGACGGCTTTGGCATCCAGCACGCGGGCAACACCAGCAACTTTGTTGGCAACGCCCTGGGCGAAGACTACTTCGGCGTCGACTACGAGCAGGGCGGCCGGCTGCAGTGGCTGGGCGTGGGCGACTTCCCGTTCAACCGCAACATCACCCGCCAGCTGAACCCAACGCCCGCCTCGTCTGAGTGGTGGGTCAGCATCATGCTCAACCGCCTGGCTTGGGAAGACGCGCCGGCCAGCAACACCTACGTCGTCGGCGGGTTTACCGACGCCGGCGGCAACGGCTTGCAGATTGGCTACGACGACGGCGTGTCCGGCGACGGCCTGCCCGACTTGGTGCTCCGCTCCAACTCCATCAACACCGTCCTCGCCGCCGACGCCCCAGCGAACGACAACCAGCTGGTGCTGGTCCGGCTGCTGGTCAACGCGGCGGGTGACGACGTGATCGAGGTCTGGGCGGACCCGCCTTCGGTCTCGCTGCTGCCGGCGCCGACGCTGGTCATCACGGACCAGAACGTGACCGACTCGCTTACGCCGTTCTCACAGTCGCGGTACGAATCGCCGGGCCAGTCGGGCGTCGTCTACTTCGACGAGGTTCGGCTAGGCACAACCTTCTCCGCCGTGACGGGCATCCCCGAGCCGTCTGGCCTGCTGCTGTCGCTGGCGGCCGGGCTGCCGCTAGCCGCGTGGCGCCGCGGAGGGCGGCGAGCCAGCGGCCTCGGCTAACGACGCCAGCCACGCCTCGCTGGGCGGGCCGTAAGGACGCAGCTTCTCGGTGGCGCCGGTCTCGTCGCTGTAGAAGATCGCCCGGTGCGGCTTCAGGCCGCTGGCGGCCGGCGTGTCGATCAGGTTGCTCGAGTCGGCGGCCGACATCTGCATCACCACCCGCAGGGCGAACTCCCGCAGCGTCATGCGGTCGAACAGCCGGCTGCTGGCGTTGTAGCTGTCGCACCACACCAGGGCGTGCACACCGACGCCCGGGCCGGACTTAAGCACCTCGGCCAGGTGCTTGTCGGGGCTGACCGGCTTGTCCTTGTCGACCGAGAAGCTGAAGTCGTCCTCGCTGCGGCGGAGGTCGCGGAAGCGGCCGGCGTTGTACACCACCACGTAGACGGGCGGCGCCGTGTCGTCGGACTCGGCCTCCCGCCGGGCGACCTCGGCGGCGACGCCCGCGAGCGCGTCGGCCGCGTCCGACGGGCCGTGGATGGCGAATCCACCCGGCGCCGCGTCGGCCACGCGCCTCCAAACGCCGTCCGACGCATCGCCCGGCCGGGTGGCGTCCAGCACGACAACCCGCGCCGCGGGGTCCGCCGCGGCCAGCGAGACGCAGCCCACCGTCAGCATGCCCAGGGCGGACCGCTCATCGGCGCCCACCACCAGCAGGTTCGCCCCGCCGTGCCGGCCGAACGGCACGGCCGTGGCGGGCCGGATGGCGACAGAATCTCCTAGGAATGCGGAATTGGGAATTCGGAATGCGGAATCACGCGCAGGCGATCCAGAAGCTGGGCGCCCAGAGAGCGCGTCAGTTGCCGCTTGCGCGTCATTCCGCATTCCCCACTCCGCAATCCGCAATTGCAACGCTTCGTTCTTCGCAGGGTCGGCGGCGGCGTTGCCTTCGAAGATCACGGCCGGCGGCAGGTCGCTCATCGCGGCGTTCGTAGACGCGGCGGCCTGCGACTGGATGACGGCCAGGCGGTCGGCCCGCTCGCGGTCGGGCAGCCAGACGACTTGGAACGGCTCGTTGGCCGTGGCCAGGCCGTTCTGGTCGTTGTAGATCGCCTCGCCGGGGCGGCTGAGGAAGCGGGCGGCCGTGTTGCGTTCGTCGCTGAGGATGAGGTGGGCGTCCGCCTCGCTGCACTCCAGCGCCACGCGGACGGCGATCTGCCCCAGCGTGCTGCGGGCGATCGAGAACGCGCCGGCCAGCGTCTGCGTGCCCAGCACCACGTGCATGCCGAACGCCCTGCCCTGCCGCACCAGCCGATCGAGCAGCAGCGTGGCGTCTTGGGCCAGCCGGTCGTCCTCGACGAACAGCTCCTGGAACTCGTCGATCACCAGCAGCGTGCGGGGCATCGCCTCGCCGGGGTGGGCGGCGCGGTAGTCGGCCAGGTTCTGCACGCCCGCGGCGCGGTACAGCTCGCCGCGGCGGCTCAACTCTTGGTCGAGCCGCTCCAGGACGCTGATGCCGAACTCGCGCTCGCTCTCGATCGCCACCACCCGCGCGTGCGGCAGCCGGTGCGTGGCATAGGGCTTGAACTCGACGCCCTTCTTGAAGTCGACCAGGTAGAACTCGACCTCGTCCGGGCCGTAGTGCATGGCGGCGCTGGTCACCAGCGCGTGGAGGAAGGTCGACTTGCCGGAGCCGGTCTTGCCCGCCACCAGCAGGTGCTGCGAGGTGCCGCGGCCCAGCCGGACGTGCTGCAGCCGGTTGGCGCCGGCGCGGCCGATGGGCACCGTCAGCTCGTCGCCGCACGTAGATTGCCAAAAGGCGTCGCCGTCGGGCGCCACGACGCCGAAGGGCACCTCGACGCGGACGGCGTCCTTGGCCGCCTGCCCCACCTGCTTGACCAGCTCCACCATCCGCTCCGCGGGCGGCGGCGCGTCGAGCTCCAGCGGCAGCTGCCGGAACGCCGGGTAACGCCAGACGAACCGCGGCCCGGCGCTGGAGTCTGCGGCGCCGGCCGCCCAGTCCAGGTGCACCGCGGCCTCCAGCAGGTCGTCCATGCGGAAGTCGGTGGGCAGGCGTTCGGCCGTGTCGATGCTCATCACCACAAACACGCCGCAGCGTGGCCCGCCGGCAGCCAGCCGCACCAGCCGCTTGGCCGTCTCGTCGTTGAAGCCTGTGGGGAAGCCGTTGACCACCAGCACCTGGAACGGCTCGGCCACCTCGCCCGCCTGGGCGTTGTACTCGTGGATGGACTCGTACTCGCTCCGCAGGTACTTCTGCAGCACGGTCTCCATGTGGTGGGTGAGCCGCGTCAGCTGCTCGTCGATGTCCCGCGGTGCGCTCCAGATGCGGGTGGCGATCAGTTTCTCGTCGTAGTCCGCCAGGTGCATGAACGAGTTGAAGCCCTCGCCAAGCCCCACCGCGTCCAGGATGGTCAGCCGCACCTTGCCGGGCGGCTGGCTGGTGAGCCAGCGGAGCATGACCGCCTGCATCAGCTGCACCGCCCGGCGGCGGCCGGCGCCCTCGGCCGTGACCACCAGCGACGGCTGCTCCAGCAGCGTGACCATGGCGGGCAGCTCCAGGCGAGTCTCCGAGGGCCGCAGCCGCGCATCGGCGGGCAGGCCGTGCTTGACCGTCGCCAGGTCGAGCGCCGCCCGGCCGAAGGGCACACCCATAGCGACGCTGCTGGGCTTGGGCCAATCGGCGTACGCCTGCGAGACGAAGTCCATGCGGCGGGCGTCGCTCTGCTGCAGGATGTCGGCAAAGCGGCGCCGCACGCCCTCGTAGGCGTCGAGCCACTCGTCCCGCAGCCGCCGCCAACGCTTCTGGAACTGCTCGTCGGTCGCTTGCCGCTCGGCGGCCTCGGCCGCCGCCGCGTCGGCCACCGCTGCGTCTCGCTCGGAAGTGATGCGGCCGATGGCCTCGCGCAGCGTCGCCTCGACGCCGGCCATCGCCTCTTCGTGCTGCGTGCGGAACTCGGCGAGCCGGGCCGGGAAGACCTCGCCCGCCTGCGCCAGCTGCTCGCCGCTGCGTGTGGCGGCCTCGCTCACGAGCTGGTCGATCTCGAATCCCAGCGCCGCGAGGTCTTGGTCCCGCCGCTGGATGAGCGACCGCGCCTCGCGCCGGCTGCGTGCCTCGGCAGCGGCGGCGGCGGCTTCGATGGCGGCCAGGGCCTCCCTGTGGGCGGCCGACAGATTGGCCATCTGCTCCTGGGCCCAGCCGATGGCGCGTGGCCGAACGCCCGCGTACAACCCCGCCAGCGACAGCCCCAGGCCCGCCACGCCACCCACCGCCATTGGCGCCACGCCCCAGCCCGCGACCAACCCGGCGAGGGCGAGCCCGGCCAGCGTGCCGGCCAGGCTGATGCCGGCCGCGGCGGGCGTCTCTAGCAGGCAAGAGAGCCGGTCGTCGTACAACGCCTGCGCCGCCTCGCGGGCCGACTTGACCCCGCCCCGCACACGGGCCGCCTCCGCATCGGCGTCGGCTGCTGCCGCTTCGTCTGCGGTGTCGGCGGGCGACTCCTCTTGTTGGCTAGCCGCCGAGGTATCGCCTGCCGCGGCCGGCGCCGGCAGCCCGCGCGCCCGCAGGATTGCCCGGGCGTCGCGGTCGATGGCGGAAAGCTCCTCGCGGCTACGCCTAAGCTTGGCGACGAACGCGTCCAGCCGACGCTTCGGCTCCCCTTTCTGCGCGTCGAACGTGCTGAGGATCACCAGCGCCTCGTCCCGGTGCCGCCGCTGGGCCTCGGCGCTGGTCTCGCGGTGGTCGCGCTCAGCGGCGCTCCGCAGGCCGTGGTACTCCTGCTGCGTGCCGGTGCGGGCCGCCTCGTACGCCGCTTCCAGTCGATCGCGGTCGCGTTCGGCTCGGGCGTCCGCCTCAGCTTTCTGCTGCAGGTAACGCCGCTCGGCGGCGGCGGCCGCCGCCTCGCGACGCTGCACGCACTCACGGTCCGCCTGAGAGCGGTCCGCCTCCAGGCGTTTCTCGGCGGCGTCCCGCTCGGTGGCGCACCGCTGCAGGTCCCGCATCAGCTCCAGCAGTCGGCGGGTAGAAAGGGGTTCGCTCGGCACGGCCCGGCCCGGGGAGGAATCGCTGGATGGCCGGCGCCGCCGCCGCCCCACCCATCATACCGGGCGGCTGGGCGTCAGCCCTCCATATCGCGCTGCGCTTCGCCCAGCAGCAGCCTCATCCGGCCGATGGCGTCCAGCGCATTCTTCACGATCGGCAGGACCGGCTCGATGCGCTCCTCGAAGAAACGCTGCCGCACGGCGTCGTCCCAGCCGTCGGCCGAATCTTCCCACACACGCAGTAGCTCCTCCATGCCGTGGCGGATGCGGCCGCTGCCGGTGTCGAGGTCGAGGCCCTTCATGGCGTTGTGCGGAGTGGGGGGTGCGGGGCGAGGGAAGAGGGAAGAAAGGGAAGGGTGAGGTGTGAAGGGTGAAGGGTGAAGCTCGTGAAGGGTGTAAGCGTTCGAGGGGAGCCAACGATATCGCTAGCCCAACCCGCCAGGGTTGCGGCCCACGCCTGGCGGCGTGGGCTTCGGCGGGGGCTAGTCGTCTGGCGTGGGCTCGGGCGGACCGCTGGTGTCGTCTTCCGCGGGCGTCGATGCACCGCTGCCGGTCGCGGCGGCGGATACGCCCGCGTACTGCTCGAGCGTCGCCACCAGCCGCGCCAGGGCGGCCGCGGCGGCGGGGGCGTCGGCCTCGATCACCTCGCGCAGCCGCGTGGTGCGGCCCTCGTACGTGTGCAGCTCGTGGGCGACCTCGCGGACCCAGTGACGGAGCTTCACACGTACGAGGGCCGCACCACGCGGCTGCGCGAGGTGATCGAGGCCGACGCCCCCGCCGCCGCGGCCGCCCTGGCGCGGCTGGTGGCGACGCTCGAGCAGTACG
>JBCCQL010000200.1:0-6113 GCA_039024355.1 Planctomycetota bacterium | reverse complement strand
TTGTTTTAAAGGTTATCGCCACGAAAAAAGACGGCGCGCTGCTGGTCCACCCCGGCCCCCTCGCCAGGGGCACGTGGGCCGTGGGCGCCGGGGTGACCGCCACGGTCGCCACCGGCCCCCGCGACGCCATCCGCCGCGCGCACTCGGCCACCCACCTGCTGCACAACGCCCTGCACAAGACGCTGGGCGAGCACGCGCAGCAGCAGGGGTCGAAGGTCGACGCCGACTGGCTGCGGTTCGACTTCTCCAACCTCAGCCCGGTGGGCGACGACGCGCTGGCGACGATCTCGGCGGACGTCAAAGCCCACGTCGCCGCGTCGGCCGAGGTGAAGTGGGAGACCCTGCCGCTGGCCGAGGCGCGGGGGCAGGGCGCCATGATGCTGTTCGGCGAGAAGTACCCGGACCCGGTGCGGATGGTCTCGATGGGCCCCATGGCCGGCGGCGCGATGAGCCGCGAGCTGTGCGGCGGCACCCACCTGACCAACACCAGCCAGGTAGACGCCTTCGAGATCCTGCACGAGGAGGGCGTCTCTGCCGGCACGCGGCGGATCACCGCGCTCACCGGCGAAAAGGCCCGGCGGCACGCCGAGGAGATCGAGGCCGCCATCGACCGCTGCGCCCAGCTGCTGGGCACGGCCAGCGTGGCCACGCCGGCCGCCGTGACCGACCTGCTGGAGCAGCAGCGCGGGCTCAAGAAGCAGCTAGCCGGCGGCGAGCCCCACCGGCCGGGCGCGGCGACGCTGCCGCTGGTCGGCGGGCGGGTGACCTACAAGCAGAAGAAGGCGGCCCTGATTGAGGCGGCGCGGATGCTGTCGGTCGCCCCGCTGGACACGCCGGCCCGCGTCGAGGCGATCCTGGCCGACATCAAGTCGCTGCGTGAGCAGCTGGCCCAGCGCGAGGCGGCCGGCCCGCTGGACGCCGACACGCTGCTGGCCGGGGCGTCGGACGTGGCGGGCGTGCGGGTGGTTGTCGCCGAGGCGCCCGGCGCCGCGCCCAACCTGATGCGGCAGCTCATCGACGCGGTGCGGCAGAAGACGCAGCCGGCCGCCGTGCTGCTGGCCGCCCGGCAGGGCGACGACAAAGTGACCATCGTCGCCGGCGTGACCAAGGACCTGCAGGAGCGTGGCGTCGCGGCCGGCAAGTGGATCGGCCCGGTGGCCAAGGCCGTGGGCGGCGGCGGCGGCGGCCGGCCCGATATGGCCCAAGCCGGCGGCAAGCAGCCGGAGCGGCTTCCGCAGGCGTTTGAGGTCGCGCGCGAGACGCTCGCGGGGATGCTCGAAAGCTGAGGCTTGGCAGAGCCGCGGGCCTGTAACCGGCGCCAGCAAACTGGCAGAACAGCATCGCCTTTTCTGCGTCAACATCGCCCGGCACGCGTTGCTTGTGCAACGCTTCTGGCGGTACACTTGCGGGCGCCGCACGTGTGATTTCACCCGCCTCTGCTTGACCCCGCGGCCCCAGGGAACGGGGCGCGCTTGCGTGTGCGACCCAACGCCCCACGCGGCCGCGTGCGGTGCCCGCCTCTTCACCGATGGAGCGATTGCGATGCCCGCCTACACGCCCGGCCCCAGCCTTGCCAGCCCCAGCCCGCAGAGGCCCAGTCCGCAAAGGCCCAGCCCGCGCACGCCCGAACAAGCCCGCGACGAAGCCCGCCTCTACAAGATCGACCGCGGGCCGAACTGGCTGATCGTCCACCTTCAGACGCCCTCCGGCGGCGACCACCGGCTGACGGACGACCTGTGGTCGATCTGCGATCGCCACTTCACCTACCGGCTGGTGGTCGAGATGGACGAGGTCGCCTCGCTCTCGCCCGAGACCAACCAGCAGCTGGACGACCTGCGCGAGCGGCTGGGCCAGCGGGGCGGGGCGTTGCGGCTTTGTGGCTTGTCGGCGGCGTGCGAGCGGCGGCTCGACGCCTCGCACGGGGCGTTGCCCAACCACCGGACGCGGCGCGACGCCGTCCTGTCGAGCGACACGCACACGGCCGTCAACCCGGCGCCACGCAAGCCGCATTGACCCGCGGCGCCGTTTCACACTAGGTGCGCCTCACGCACCCGCCGCAGCTCTTCGAGCACGGGCTTGGGATCGCCCCCGGCGTCCAGCAGGCCGCTGTGCGGGTAGTAGTGGGCGTGGTCGTCGCGGTGGGCGTTCCACACCACCACCTGCACGCAGTTCTTCGCCAGCAGCATCGGCAGGCAACGCGTGGCCCAGTCCGCTTGGGCGCGCGGGTCGACGCCGCCGCCCGGGACCGACAGCTTGGGGCTGGCCAACGCATCAGGCCCCGACGCGCTGGGCGTGGTGATCGACAGCAGCAGCGGCAGCTCTAGCCGCATGCTCCAGTGGTCCAGCAGCCGGCTGAAGTCCAGCGGGTTGCGCGCCGAGGAGCCGTCCGGCGTGTAGCCGACGTTCAGCTCCAGGCCGAAGCCGGCGATGCCCAGGTCGGCCCGCTCCAGGGCGTCGGCGAAGTCGATCGGCGCCAGGTCGCTGGGCTCCTCCAGCAGGTACTCGCCCCACGGCTGGTCGATGCTCAGCACCACGGGCGCCTTAGGGTCCGCCTCGCGGACCGCCCGCACGGCGCCGGCCACCAGCTGCAGGCGTTGCTCGTCGCTGAGCCCCAGCACCCGCCGGCGGTTGATCCGCCCGCCGACGTTCCACAGCTGCACGCGGCCGCGGTAGCGGTTGACCACCGCCTCGACGTGGCTGGTGACGATCGACAGCAGCGAATCGAAGTCGCCCTCCCACAGGTAGGCCCAGTCGGGGATGGCCCGGTCGTGGAACTCGATAAGCGGCCCCGCACACACACGCAGCCCCGCCTGCTGCGCCCAGGCGAACTGCTCGTCGGCCCGCGCCCACCGGCGTTTGCCCTCGCTGGCCTCGATCTCGCTCCACGCGCACGGCAACGCCACGGCGTTGAAGGCGCCGGGTAGCGGGCCCTCGCCCGCCGGGCCCAGCGGGCCACGCGCCGTGAAGCCCAGCAGCGTCGGCAGCTGGGGCGTGGCCGCCTGGCGGACGGCCATCGCCTGTTTGGCGTACAGCGAAACCAGCAGCAGCGACGCGTCGGCCGCCGCCGCCAGGGCCTGCTCCGCCAGCGGCAGGCACGCGTCGGGCTCCGCCTGCCGCGTGGCCGCGCGGGAGAAGAGCCGCGTCGCCTCGGCGACCTGCCCGTCGAGCGTGGCGGTGCTTTCGAGGCCAAGCTGCCGCCACGTGGCCAGCTGATTCCGCAGGCGGTAGACGGCGCCGCGGGCGAGCTCTACCTCGAGCAGGTAGGGCTCTTCGCGCTCCATCAGCGTGGCGGTGCCACTGAGCCATTCGCCGCGTGTGGCGCCGGCGGCCTCGGCCCCCGGCGGCGTGACCTCGTCGGGCCCGCCGAGGTTGGGGGCGGCCGCGGGGCTGAGCGTTTTTGGCCCGGCGGGCCACGGCGCCCAGACGCACCCGGAAGTATCGTCCCGCCGCTCGATGACGAGCTGATCGCCGCTGCGGAAGGCCCGGCCGGGGTAGGGCAGCTCGTCGGGGCCGGCGATGAATACGCGGGCCAGCCGCTCATCGGGCAGGCGGGCCCAGTCGCCAACCGTGAGCCGCAGAAGTCCCATCAGTCCTCGCCTGCCCGCCCCGGTTACCGGCCTGCCCGCACCGATGCGAGTCTAGTCGCGGCGCCGGCCGGGGTCGAGCCGGCCGGGCTCGCGCGCTGAACTCGGCGGATCCCGACTCAGAGTAGACGAACCAGAAAGGAGATGATGGGGATGGCTTGGTTTGATGGCGATAGCGGCTGCGCGGGGCAGGGCGGCACACGGAGTCAGCCCCGCTCGCGGCAGGCGGCTTTTCCTGCCCGCGCTTAACCGAGGTTTCAGCGGCGTGATGCCGCGTTGCCAAGCAGCCCTCCCCCAATCCCCGGCCTTCACCATCATCTTCCTTCCGTCAACCGCGACGCCTTCAGAAGCAAAGTCTGACAACCCGGCAGCTTGGCAACTCGACAGCTCTGCAACTCGACAGCCTGGCAACTCAACAGCTTGGCAACTCGACGGGCGGCGGGCCGCTCCGTAGATTCTGGCCATGCCCAGCAACTGCCTCACCACTTCCAGCGTGGGTGGCCTGCCCGCCCGCCGCGGCAAGGTCCGCGACCTGTACGACCTCTCGCCCGGCGACCCGGCCGGCCCGCTGCTGCTGGTGGCCACGGACCGCATCAGCGCGTTCGACTGGGTGCTGCCCACCGGCATCCCGGACAAGGGGAGGGTGCTGACCCAGGCCAGCCGGTTCTGGTTTGATCGGCTCGCCTCGCTGCCGGGCGCCGCGACGCCGCACCACCTGATCACGACCGACGTCGCGGCGATGGACCTGCCCGCCGGCGCCGACCGCCGGGCGCTGGCCGGCCGGGCGATGCTGTGCCGCAAGGCCCGCGTGGCGCCCTTCGAGTGCGTGGTGCGGGGCTACCTGTCGGGCTCCGGCTGGCAGGAGTACCGGCAGTCGGGCGCCGTGTGCGGCGTGGCGTTGCCGCCGGGCCTGCGGGAGAGCGACCACCTGCCCGAGCCGATCTTCACGCCGGCCACCAAAGCCGAGCAGGGCGACCACGACCAGAACGTGCCGTTCGACCGCATGGTGAACGACCTCGGCAGCGGCCTCGCCGGCGAGCTACGCGACCGCAGCCTGGCCATCTACCAAGCCGGCGCCCGGCACGCGGCCAGCCGGGGCATCCTGCTGGCGGACACCAAGCTCGAGTTCGGCCACGACGCCGCCAGCGGCGAGCTGCTGCTGATCGACGAGGTGATGACGCCCGACAGCAGCCGCTACTGGCCGGCCGACCAGTACCAGCCCGGCCGCGGCCAGCCGTCGTTCGACAAGCAGTACGTCCGCGACTGGCTGCTGGCCAGCGACTGGGACCGCAGGAGCGAGCCGCCGGCCCTGCCCGACGACGTGGTGGCGAAGACCCGCGCGAAGTACATCGAAGCGCTGGAGCGCCTCACGGGCCAGGCGTTTGCGTGGCGGTAGATGACAAGTCGAGGCTAGCAAGATACGCGTCGCCGGCGCCTTTGAGCCACACCATCCGGTTTCTGGCTTTGGCGATGGTGAGCTGCCGGCCAGACCAACGTTCCAGGCGGGCGTTGGCGTACACGGCGGCGGCGCCAGCAGCGACGAGCGGCAGCAGCGCCAGTGGCCACGGGAGTCCGATTTGCTCAACGGCATGGCTCGCGGCTGCGACCAAAGCAAGCATAGTTAACGCAAGCGCGACCGTGATCAGCCCACGCAGCCGCTGGCGAACGCGGTGCAGACTGCAGCAATAAGTCGTTACCGAGATGCGGATCGCGACGCCACGCAGCGAGAACCAGCCGACCGCGCCGATCTCGGCTGGGTACAGGAAGAGCGCGTCCGTATTGCACACGTAGCAGCGTGGCGGCAGGGTTGACTCGCTGGGCGTGCAGATCAGGTCGCCGTCACGCCACGGCTCAAACGTCTCGGGTACGGCGGGCTCTGTAGCCTGCGGCGACGCGTACGGGTTGGGGTCGTGCGTGTCGGCCATGCCGCTTGGTGGTTCTCCGGCGAGCTACGCCTCGCCGGACGTTTAGCCGTCGGCGGTTCTGAAGTATCCCCGCGCTTCGCTCCACTTCCACCCGGAGTGCCGAGGAAAATAGTCTGCGAGCAAGTGCTGGAAGTGCTCCCGCTCCTTGATCTGCTTGCGTGATCGATTTTCGGACAGCCACTGTCTGTCGCCAAATCTGTCGCCGAATCGCTTCTTCAGGCCGAGCGTTAAGCCTCGTTTTAAGCTGCTGCCGATTCTCTCATGCGTGCGGTCGTCGTTCCAACTTGTCAGCACGTGAAGATGGGTCGGTTCGGTCGCGACTCCATGCAGCTTTGCGTCAATCGAAGCAACGGCGTTCAGCAAAATACCGATCGCCGCCTTCTGCTGTTCGCCGCCTAGCAGCACGGTGGCTTGTTTCATCCGGCGGCGGTACTGGTTGGCCGTGTTGTGGTCGGTGGGCAGCACGCCTTCGCCACGCCGGACGTAGCCCCGCGGGTGGTCGGGCAGCCACGTGCCGTAGGTGTGGTAGGTGAACAGGTAGACGGGCATGGCGGGGCGTGCGGCGACGCGCCCGGCGAGGCGTAGCTCGCCGGCTATTTGACAT
>JBCCQL010000199.1:0-6116 GCA_039024355.1 Planctomycetota bacterium | reverse complement strand
GCCGTTCAGCGATGAGCTGTTCAGCCCTGCCGGCGGCTCCCGCTGATCCCCGACGGCGGTGCGGGGCGTCACTGTAGCGGGCGCCGGCCGTGTGCTACTTTGTTGGCCGACCGGGCGAACAGGACCCCCGCAGGCCGCCCGGCCCACCCCGCCATTGTACCCCCGCCAGCCCGTCTGCAACCGAATGACCGCCACCGACGCCCTGCCAGCAATCGACTCGGCCGTTGCCGACGGCAAGCTGACGAGCTCCGCCGCCGAGAACATGAAGCGTTGGCTCACCGAGCCCCGCTACGCCGACTACACGCCGCAGGTGATCGACCACATCGAGCGGGGCGACTGGCAGACGCTGGACGACGTCTACTGGACGGTCATCCCGTTCGGCACCGGCGGCCGGCGGGGCCGGATGTACCCGATCGGCTCCAACGCCATCAACGAGCGGACCATCGGCGAAAGCGCCCAGGGCCTGGCCGACTACGTCAAGGCGTCCATCGAGCCCGACGCCTCGGGCGTCACGCCGGCCCTCTCCTGCGCCATCTGCCGCGACACCCGCCACAACGGCGAGCTCTTCGCCAAGCTGTGCGCCGAGGTGATGGTGGCCGCCGGCTTCAAGGTCTTCTTCCTGCGGGGCTTCCGCAGCACGCCGGAGCTGTCGTTCGCCGTGCGGCACAAGGGCTGCTCGTGCGGCATCATGGTCACCGCCAGCCACAACCCGCCCAGCGACAACGCCGTGAAGGTCTACTGGTCCACCGGCGGGCAGGTGCTGCCGCCGCACGACGCGGGCATTATTGACCGGGTGATGAACTGCGGCGAGATCGTCCGTGCGGACTTCGACCGGGCCGTCGCCGAAGGCGACATCTTGTTCTGCGAAGAGGAGGTGGACAAAGCGTTTATCGAGGCGGTCGTCTCGCAATCGACGCCCGGCCCGCGCGACCTGCAGGTGCTGTACTCGCCGCTGCACGGCGTCGGGGCGACGGCGGTCACGCCCGCCCTTGCCGGCGCCGGGTTCACCAGCGTCGAGGTCTTCGCCCCCCACGCCGAGCCCTCGGGCGACTTCCCCAACGTGCCCGGGCACGTATCGAACCCGGAGCGGCCGGTCGTGTTCGACGCGATGATCGAGCACGCGAAGCAGGGCGGGCACGACCTGTGCGTCGCCACAGACCCGGACTGCGACCGCATCGGCCTGGCCTCGCCCGTCGAGCCCGGCGGCGATTGGAAGACGCTCACCGGCAACGAGATCTGCGCCCTGCTGACCGACTACGCCCTGGAGACCCACAAGGGCCGGGTCACGGGCCAGCACTTCGTCGTCCAGACGCTGGTCACCACGCAGCTGGTCCGCCGCATCACCGAGAGCTACGGCGCCCGTTGCGTGGGCAACCTGCTGGTGGGCTTCAAGTGGATCGCCCAGGCGATCGACCAGCACGGGCCGGAGCACTTCGTCTTCGGCAGCGAGGAGTCGCACGGCTACATGACCGGCACGTACGCCCGCGACAAGGACGGCGCCGTCGCCGCGATGCTGGCCTGCGAGCTGGCCGCCAAGCTCAAGGCCGACGGGCAGACGCTGCACCAGAAGCTAGAGTCGCTCTTCTGGCAGCACGGCGCCCACGCCGAGCGGCTGGTCAACGTGCAGATGCCCGGCAGCGAGGGCATGACCCGCATGCAAGAGGTGATGGCCGGCTTCCGCGCTGGCCCGCCGCCGCAGCTTGGCGGCATGCGTGTCGCCCAGCTGCGCGACTACAAACGCAACCTTACCGTAAAGCTCGGCGGACCCGCGCCGCCGTCCAAGCTCGAAGGCCCGACGGGCGACCTGATCTTCCTCGACTTGGTGACCGAGGAGGGCGCCGAGGGCAACTACGTGGCCTGCCGCCCCAGCGGCACCGAGCCCAAGATCAAGTTCTACATGTTCGCCTACACACCGGCCGAGCAGCTGTACGACCTCCCCGAGCAGTGTGCCGAGCTTGAGTCCCGCCTGGACGCGATGGAGGCCGACCTGCGGGAGTTTGCTGGGGTTTAGGTTTACAAGCCGCGGCCCACGCTAGACGACGCGGATGACACGCGTAGAAATCCGACGGGCGCCGATTCGCGTCGCCCGCGGGCCGATCTACCTTTCGAAGGGAGCCCACCATGCTCAGCGAAGCGATCAACAGCCACCTCGCGGTCCGCGGCTACAGCGACCAGCAGCTCGCCGACCTGACGGACGAAGAGTTCTTCGCCCAGCCGGCCGCCGGCATGAACCACGTCGCGTGGAACTTGGGGCACCTAGCGTTCTACCTCGATAAGCCGGCCGGCATGCTGGGCGCCGCGGTCGAGCTGGGCGACTGGGCCGACCGCTTCGCCCAGGGCTCGACGCCCACGCCCGGCCCCGCCGGCTACCCAAGCCGAGAAGAGATCTGCACCGCTTTCACGTCGGCGAGCGACCGGTGCATCGCGGCGATCAAAGCGGCGCCGGACGACGTGCTCACCGCCGCCAACACGGTGGCCATGAAGGACGCGCTGCCAACCATGGCGGACCTGATGAACTTCTTGCTGGTGGGCCACTGCGCGTTGCACTTCGGCCAGGTTTCGGCCGTCCGCCGGGCGCTGGGCCGGCCGCCGCTCTTTTGACGCCCATCGCCAGAGTGCTAGCGGCCCCGCCGGCGGCCTTCTCGCAACCCCAGCCGCGGCCTAAGGTTCGGGTGTGGACGCTTCGGGCGAGACAAACGAGCCGGTGACCATCGAGTCGGCCGTCGACGGCGGCACGGGCGGCCCTGCGCCGTCGCTGCCGAAGACCCAGGCCGAGTTCTTTGACCGCGCGGCGGAGAAGGTCAAGGCAAAGTTTCCCACGACGCCCGGCGTGTACCTGTTCCAGGACTCGGCGGGCCGCGTCATCTACATCGGCAAGGCCAAGAACCTCCGCGCCCGGGCCGGCAGCTACTTCCTGAAGGCCGCCGCCGAGGACGCCCGCACCCGCGACCTGGTGCGCGAGGCGTACGACATCGACTACATGGACGCCGACAGCGAGGTCGACGCCCTGCTGCTGGAGTCGCGCCTCGTCAAGGACATCCAGCCGCGGTTCAACAAGGAGCTGCGGGACGACAAGACCTTCCCCTACCTGCAGATCACAACGCACGAAGACTTCCCGCGCGTCGAGATCACGCGCGAGCCGAAGTCCTCGGCGGCCAAGCTGTACGGGCCTTTCACCAGCGTCTACGCCTTGCGTGGCGCCCTGCAGGTGCTGCAGCGGGTCTTCAAGTTCCGCACCTGCTCGCTGGACATCGAGGCCGACGACGAACGCTGGCGGTGGTTCCGCCCCTGCCTGCTGGCGTCGATCAACCAGTGCACGGCGCCGTGCAACATGCGGATCGGCAAGGAAGAGTACCGCCGCGACATCGCCCGGCTGCGGACGTTCCTCGAAGGGGGCCGCACCAAGCTGCTGCGTGAGATGCACGCCGAGATGCAGGAGGCCTCCGCCGAGCTCCGCTTCGAGAAGGCGGCCCGGCTGAGGGACGAGATCAACCTGCTGGAGCGGCTGGACGAGCGCGGCGAGCTGGAAGACGACGTGCAGCCGGAGGTCTTCTACGTCGACCCGAAGAAGGGCTTGGCCGGCCTGCAGAAGGTGCTGAAGCTGCCGGAGCAGCCGCGGGTGATTGAGGGCGTGGACATCGCCCACCTGGGCGGCAACGAGACGGTGGCCAGCCTGGTGCAGTTCATCGACGGGCTGCCGTTCAAGCCGGGCTACCGGCGGTACCGCATCCGCGAGGTCGACGGCGTGGACGACTTCGCCAGCATCCGCGAGGTGGTGGCCCGCCGGTTCCAACGGCTAGCCGACGAGGGCGAGGCCCAGCCCGACATCCTGCTGATCGACGGCGGCAAGGGCCAGCTGGGCAAAGGCATGGAGGCGTTCCGCTCGCTCGGCATCGAGCCGCCCACGGTCCTCTCCCTCGCCAAGAAGGAAGAGCTGATCTACCAGCCCGGCCAGAGCGACCCGCTGCGGCTCTCCCGCAACGCGTTCGCCCTGCGGCTGCTGCAGTACGTGCGGGACGAGTCGCACCGCTTCGCCCAGCACTACCACCATCTGCTGCGACGCAAGCGGACGCTGGGCGAGAAGTAGCCGACTGCACGCGTGGGCAAGAAACCCACGAGAACGCTGCTGATTCGCTGACCAGGCGACGCGGCTAGTTTCTGGCGGCGACGCAGGGCTGTGGCAAACCCCGCGTTTTCCGACGCTGCATTGAATCCGACGCTCATCCTGGTATGATTCGCCTAAGTGATGTGGGCGAGGAACCCACGCACATGGCGTTTTTTAGATCTGATTCCCACGGACTGGGCGAACTACCTGCGTATGCCCAGCGTGGATCACGATGCGACGCTCGCCGGCCTGATCGTTGGCGAGGCCAGCCGGGCGATGGACGCGCGGCACCGCGTCGCGCTGCCAACGGACATGGCCGCCGCGCTCGGCGGCGACAACTGCGAGTGCTTGCTGACGAAGGAGCGGCCGGGGTGCCTGAGCCTGTGGGCCAAGCACCGCTGGCAGCAGCGTATCGACGACGGCGTAGAGCTCGTCCGCCAGAAGATCCGTGCGGGCCGGCTCGATGGGAGGGTGAGCGACCTTCAGGCGTTGGGCCGGCTGCTCTCGACCCGGCACCGCGGCGTGCAGCTGGCCGCCCGCGGCAGGCTGGTTGTGCCCGAGGGTTTCCGCGAGTTCCTGGGCGTCGAGCCGGGCGAACAAGTCATGGTGGTCGGGGCCGCGGTGTGCGTCGAGCTGTGGCGCCAAGAGGCGTGGCGCGAGAGCATCGGCCAGCAGATGCCAGAGTTCCAGCGGCTGTTTGACGAGCTGGCGAACTGATTGCCGCGGCGAGGTGCGGCGAAAGAGGCGGAGAGAGCAGGCGCAGACGGGATTCGGCGATGGGCTTGCGCACGCCAAGCCCGCCGCCGACATCCGTCACGCCCGGCGGGGGAAACGCCCGCTTACCCGGCCGCTGTCACACGGGCGGGGTGCAAGTCAACCACAGCGGGCGTCCGATTGGTGAGGGAGCCGATCGACCGATCCCGCCGGGCGTGATGGTGTCGCTTCTAGACGCGGCCGCTGCTGAAAACCGCTTCAGTCGGCTGCCCGGCGGGGGCTGCTTCGTGGTGGGGGCAGCTTCGCGGGCCTACTTGGTCGCCACGAACGCCATCCGCAGCTGGTGCAGCAGGCCTTCAGTCGCCTGAGCCTCGGGCTCGGACAGGTTGCCAGCGGTCTTGTCCTTGAGCACCTCGATAGTGTCGATGAGGTACTTCGCCTGATTGCGGCGGACCTGCGACTCGCCGGTCACCGGGTGCGGCATCTGGCCCATGGCCATCATCGCCTCGGTGGCGAGCGTCGTCAGCAGCATCTCGAACGACGCCGGCGGCATCGGTGGGTCCTCGGGCAGCGCGTCCGTCGGTGCGGCGGAATCGTCGGCGACCGGGTCGGACGCTGACGCTGCCCCAGCCGCCGACGCCGCGGGTTCGCCCGTCGTCTGCTTGGCGGCGGCCTTCTCGGCCTCGACCTGCGACTTCCAGTCTTCGTCGATGATGATCTTCGGCTTGTCGTCGTCAGCCATCGGGTCCCCTTTCCGCGTTGTCATTCTGCTCCCAGGCCTTCCGCGTGCCCCAGAGCGCCGCGGCGATCGGCAGGCAGAAGACCGCCACGACACCGCCGATCAACGCCGGCACACCCGAGTACGTCGCCGCAATATCGCCCCGCCACAGCTGCTGGGCAGACGCGTAAGCCGCCCAACCGATAGCCGCTAATCCGGCGGCGGCCAGAGCACAGGCAATCGGCGTTACGATCCGGCGGTACACGTCGTTGCTTCAGTGGCGGCTCAGCTGCGTCTCAGCTGCCTGATGCCTCGGCCTCGGCCTGCGGCTTGGCGCCGCCTTCGGGCGGCTGGCTCCGCGCGCCACGCTCGCCCGCCTTCTGCTTGCGGTGCTCGACCGCGGCGCCGACGAAGCCCGCGAACAGCGGCTGGGCGGCCGTCGGCTTGCTCTTGAACTCCGGGTGGTACTGTACGGCCACGAACCACGGGTGGCCATGCTCGCCGGACTGCGGCAGCTCCACCACCTCTACCAGCGTGCCCCCGGGGCTCGTGCCAGAGAACCGCAGGCCGTGCGCCTCG
>JBCCQL010000198.1:0-6142 GCA_039024355.1 Planctomycetota bacterium | reverse complement strand
GGGCGTCTCGACCAGGGTGACGATGCCGTGGTACGCGCGGATGACCTTGCCGTGCTCGATCAGCTCCGGCAGGAACCGGCGGACGCGGCTGACGGGGATGGCGAAGCCGACGCCCGAGTTCTGGCCGATCTTCGAGGCGATGGCCACGTTCATGCCGATCATCTCCGCGGCGCCGTTGAGCAGCGGGCCGCCGGAGTTGCCGGGGTTCATCGCGGCGTCGGTCTGGATCATGCCGGTCATCGCCCGGCCGGCGGCGCGGCTGGGCACGGAGCGGTTCAGGCTAGAGATGATGCCGATGGTGAGCGTCCCCTCCAGGCCGAACGGGTTGCCCACGGCGTACGCCTTCTGGCCGACGCGGAGGCTGTCGCTGCTGCCCAGCTTGATGGGCGTCAGCTCCTCGGGCGGGGCGTCGATCTTGATGACGGCCATGTCGTACTCGGCGTCGGCGCCGACCAGCTCCGCCCGGTAGTTGGCGCCGGAGGCCAGCGTGACGGTGATCTGCTGCGCGTCCTCGATCACGTGGTTGTTGGTCAGGATGTGCCCTTGCTTGTCGAGCACCGACCCGGAGCCAGAGCCTTCGCCCTGGATCGGCAGGCCGAACATCCGGTCGTACTGCACCGTGCTGGTGGTGATGTTCACCACGCCGGGGTTGGCCGTGGCGTACACGCGGATGTTGGTGAGCTCTTCGGGCGAGTAGGCCACGCCGGCGGCCGGCATCGCGGCGCCGCCCGCACGCGCTGGACTCGTAGCGGACTGGCCTCCCCCGCCCGGCAGATACGCCGACGGCGCCGGGCCGTCGACCACGGCCGACTGCTGGGCGACCGCCACGCCGCCCGCGCCGGAGCCCCCGCCGCCGGGCAGCATGGCCGTGGTGAGCAACCCGCCGGCAACGGCGCCGGCGATGCAGCCTAGGAGCGTGCGGTTCATGGCTTCTTGCGGGGCTTCGGCGGATCGGGGTCTGCGGATCGGGTTTTGCTGGCGGGAGCGGGGCCGCGCCACTCGCGTGGCGGGCTGCAAGTCTCTCCTTTCGGTACGGTATAGCCGGCCTTAGCGTTCGCCAACAACCGCGCTGCTGGGCCGCCGTCTCCGGGCCCCGCATGCCCACTAAAACGGGAAAACCAGCGGGATCATCACCAGGGCCGTCACCGCCGTGATCGCCGCTAGCGGCAGGCCGACGCGGGCGAAGTCGCGCGGGTGGTAGCCGCCCGGGCCCATCACCATCAGGTTGGTCTGGTAGCCGATTGGCGTGACAAAGCTGAGCGACGCGGCGATCGCCACGCCCATGATGAACGGCCGCGGGCTGAGCCCCGCGCTGGCGGCCACGCCGATCGCTAGCGGTATCATCAGCACCGCCACGGCGATGTTGGTGATGGCCTCGGTGAACACCATCGACACGACGTACACGATGGCCAGCAGGGCAAACGGCAGCGCCGCCTCTGGCAGGCCGACGGCCGTGACCGCCTGCACCAGCTGCTCGGCGATGAAGCGGGCGGCGCCGCTGGTGCTCAGCGCGCTGCCTAGGCCGATGGCCGCCGCGATGGTGATCAGCACCTGCAGGTCGACCGCCGCGCGGGCCTGCGAGGCGGTCAGGCAGCGGGCGCCGACCATCGCCAGCACAATCGCCACGGCGGCCAGCGGCTTGGCGTCGCTGGCCAGCAGGCTGCCCAGCACGCCGGGCGGCCGCCACCCCTGGCCGGTGGTGACGGCAATCGCCACCAGCCAGCCGATCAACAACGCAAACAGCCCGCCGGCCAGTAACGCGCGGTCGTGCCGGCGGGCCGAGTACGCGCCCACCGGGCTCACCAGGTAGAAGTCGCGGCTGTTGCGTTGCTGGTGCACAAAGTCGCCCCGCGTCTGCAGCAGCAGCGTGTCGCCCGGCTCTAGCCGGATGTTGCCGATCTTGTTGGTAAGCCGCTCGCCGTTGCGGTGCACGGCGACAATCGCCGCGTTGTACCGCTGGCGGAACTCGGCGTCGCGGACCGTGCGGCCGATCACCGGCGACGTGCGCGACAGCACCGCCTCGCTCAGCTGCCGGCGGGTCCGGTCTTGGGGGCGGGACTCGTACGTCTGGTCTGCTGTGGGCGACAGCCCGGGGATCCGCTCGAGGTCGGCGATGGTCTCTACCACGCCGGTGAACACCAGCCGGTCGCCGGCCAGCAGGATGTCGTTGGGCGCCACGGGCGTGATGACCTGCTCGCCGCGGTCGATCTCGATCAGGAACAACCCCGGCAGGTGCCGCAGGCCGGCGGCCTCAACAGACTTGAGCACCAGCGGGCAGCCGGGCTGGACACTCATCTCGACCAGGTACTCGCGGCGGCGGTCGCCCGCTCCCAGGCCGGGCCCCGCCCGGTTGGGCAGCAGCCGCGGGGCGAAGGCCAGCAGGTACGCCACGCCGACGGCCGCCACCACGACGCCCACCTGGCCGATCTCCAAAAAACCGATCTCGCGTAGCAGCGGCCGCAGCTCGGCCGGGTGGCCGCCGGTGGCCCGCTCGTCGGCCAGCGTGGCGTTGCACACCAGCGTAGTGCTGGTGCCGATGACCGTGGCCACGCCGCCCAGGATGGTCAGGTAGCTCAGCGGTATCAGCAGCCGCGAGGGCGAGACGTCGCGTTTACGGCACCAGTCGATCACCACCGGGGCGAGCATCGCCACCAGCGGCGTATTGAGGACGAAGGCCGAGGCGGGCGTCACCACGGCGGCCAAGCGCAGCAGGGCGCTGCGTTCGCCAGTGGCGCCGCCTAGCAGAACGCCGCCCAGCCAATCCAGGGCGCCCGTGGTACGCAGCCCCGCGGCCGCGGCGAACAGGGCGCCGATCAGCAGCACCGCGCCCTGCGAGAACCCGGCGAGGGCCTCGCGTGGCTGGATGACGCCGACGAGTGTCAACAGCGTCAGCCCGGCCAAGAAGAGCAGCTCAACGGGCGCCCGCCGCAGCAGCAGCAGCCCACAAAACACGCCGCCGATGACCAAGATCGCCAGCCAGCCGTCCGGGCCCAAACCGGCGGCGGGGCCATCAACGGGGCCATCAATGGGGCCGGCTGCGGCGGCAAGCAGCGGTGACGTGGTAGGGCCCATGCTCGCTCGGCCGGTATCGAGGGGACGGCCGAGGGTTTTATCGCTTGGCGGGCGTCTGCGAAAGGCCGCCGCCACGCCACGCCGGGGCGTAAGTACGATCAGCGGGCTACGCTTAGGGAGCGGCGACCCGACCGGAAATAACGCAACCGGCCGGCGCCGAAGCAAAAGGGGCCGCGAACGGCAAAATCGGCCCAACCGGGCGTTTGAAAATGCCGGAATCTGCTGGCGGGCCTAATCGACCGCAGATAATATGAAGAGGCTCGGCGAGATGCACAACCTTAGCTGCGTTGCGTAGTTGCGCCCAGCGGCCCGGCGCCCGCGCCGCAGCCGCCGCATAGATTGCCCGTTCACTCGTCCAATCGACTTGCCGTCGATCGTCGCGACGCCGGCGACACCCCGTCGCCGGTGCGTGATCCGTCGGTGCTGCCCACCCCTCGCCCTCAACGACCGCCAGCCAATCGGAGCTGTCTCCCGATGATGTACTTTGGCAAGACCCGCGTTCGCCACACTCCTGCCGCCGGCCTCGGTCGGGGCCTGGCTCTGGCCGCGGCTGCGGCGGCGGTGATCGCCGCCCCGTCCGCCTCGGCGGGTGAGACCGGGCCGATGAACGTCTACCGCCACGCCGACGGCCAGGCGTACTTCTCGCTGAGCCTCCGGCCAGAGCTCCGGCCGGGCGACGCGATGGGCGTCGACGCCCCGCGGCAGGTGGTGGCGCTGTTCGATACCTCCGCCAGCCAGACCGGCATGTACCGCGATGCGGCGCTCGCGTCGCTCGAAGCGTTGCTGGCCGGCATGGGCCCGGGCGATCGGGTCCGCCTGGCGGCCGTCGACCTGGATGCCCGCCCGCTGAGCGATGCGGCGGCCCCCGCCGACAGCCCCGAAACCGCCGCTGCGCTGGAGCGGCTCCGGCAAGAGGCGCCGCTGGGCACCACGGACCTGGTGAGCTCGCTCGCCGGAGCTCTGGAGATGTTCGACCCGCAGGCGGCCACGCCACGCGTCGTCCTGTACATCGGCGACGGCATGAGCAACGCCAACCTGGTCCGCGGGCCGGGCTTCGCAAAGCTGGCCAAGCTGCTGCGGGCGCAGCGGGTCTCGGTGTCGAGCTACGCGATCGGCCCCCGCCGGGACGCCGAAGTGCTGGCCATGCTGGCCAACCAAACCGGCGGCAACCTGTACATCGACGCCCCCATGGCCTGGGCCGACGACACCACGGGCGTCACCCCCCAGCGGGCGACCCAAGAGAACCAGCGCCGCGCGGCCGGCGTCGGCCGGGTGATGGCCCAGTGGGTCCGCGGCACGGTGGTGTGGCCCGAGGCCGACGCCCGCGTCTCTGGCGCCCAAACCCTGCTGCCCCGCCAGCTGCCGCCCCTGCGGTCGGACCGCGACACGATCGTCGTCGGCACGCTCGCACCCGGTGCGAAAGCTGTAACGATTTCTGCCGCGGCAGTCGGTGAGCAGGGGACGCTGGAATCCACCTGGAGCCGCCGGGCGAGCCAGGCCAACGAGGCGCACGCCTACCTGGCCGATCTGGTCAACAACGCCCGGCGTGACGGCGGCGTCTCGATGACGACGGTCGGCTCTGCCGGACTGGCGGAGACGGGCCGCATGTTGATGTCCCGCCTCGACGGCCTGACCGAGATGGCCGAACGCGCCATCACCGTCGGCGACCACCAGTCCGCCGCGCGGATCGCCGGCGCCGTGCTGCAGAGCGACCCGGGCAACCTCCGGGCCCAGACCGTGCAGCGTGTTGTCGCCAGCGGGGGCGCCGACCGTGCACGGCAGCAAGTCGTTAAGCCTAGCGGCCCGCCCGCCGCGGCCGGCGGCGACAGCCCGAACGACTCGCTAGAACTGGTCCGCGTGGCCCAGGTAGAAACGCTCGCCCCGCCGCAGGCGGCCGCCGGGCCAATCGTCATCGGCGCCCCGCGTATCTCCGAGGGAGACGGCGTCGTGCTGGGCCAAGTCACGACGCTCGACAGCGTCGCCGCGGCGGACTACCCGCCCGCCGGCGAGGTGACCGACGGCGCCTTCCTGTCCGGCGTCGAACGCCGCAACCGGCTGTTCGCCCAGATGCTAGAGAAGGAAATCCGCAACATCATCTCCCAGGCCCGCGACAAGCTGAGCACGTCGCCCGCCGAGGCCATCCAAGACCTCAAGCTGGCGATGCAGAGCGTGCAGAACGCCCCGGAGCTGATCGCCGACGTGCGGGCCAGCCTGACCGACCGGCTAGAGTCCGCGCTACGCGAGGCGTCGCGCTCCGCGGCGTTCAAGGCGGAGCTCGACCGGCAGCGCGAAGAGACCGCCGCCGCGGCCCGCGAGCTAAAGCTGCTCAACGACCGGCTGACCCAGAAGCGTCAGCGTGAGAAGCAGCTGCTCGACCGCTTCGACGCCCTGATGGACGAGCGCCGCTACGAGGAGGCGTCCGAGGTGGCCCAGATCGTTGAAGAGACCGACCCCAACGGCGTCACGCCCGTCGCGGCGGGCCTGTGGGCCGCTAACAACCGGGCGGACTACCTCAACCGCACTTACCGGGCGGCCCGCGCTAAGGGCTTTATCGACTCGCTGCTGCTGGTGGAGCTGGCCGCCGTTCCGCTGTCGGACGACCCGCCCATCGTCTACCCGTCGGCGTCGGAGTGGGAGGAGCTCACCAACCGCCGCAAGAAGTACCAGGCGGTCGACCTGAAGAGCCAGGGCGAGGCCGAGCTGCGTATCTCCGAGGCGCTGCAGGGCCCGCTGACCAGCGTCGGCCTCGACTTCACGGACACGCCGCTAGAAGAGGTGGTCGAGTTCTTGCGTGCGGAGTACCAGATCGAGATCCAGCTCGACACGCTCGCGCTAGAAGACCTGGGCATCGGCGCCGATGAGCCCATCACCGTTAACCTGCGGAACATCTCGCTCCGCTCGGCGCTGCGGATCATGCTTAAGCAGCTGGAGCTGACGTACATCATCAAGGACGAGGTGCTGCAGATCACCACCGAAGAGGCCGCCGCGCTCGAGCTGACCGTCAAGGTCTACCCGGTGGGCGACCTTGTGATTGACAAGTCGCCGATCTTCGGCGGCGGAGGCGGTGGCG
>JBCCQL010000197.1:0-6149 GCA_039024355.1 Planctomycetota bacterium | reverse complement strand
TGAACCCCGACTAACGGAATCAGAATCCTACCGGTCCGCATAAAGCCGGTAGAAACCCAGCAAATTCCGGGGGTGCCGCTTGGCCGAAAACGCTATCTGACCCTTCAACGGTTCCTCTGGGCGCGGCTTGTGATCAGTTTTGTGATCACCCCCGATCTTGTGATCACCCCCCCAAGGGGTGGCTCCCGCAAAAAGCCGGTAGATTCCCGGCGCCAACCCAGCAAATTCCCAGCATCTTTTCGCAAGCGGCCAGCGACGCCGGGCGCGGGGCTAGTTTCGAGCCCGTCACGCGTCGCTCACCAACCTGAATAGTCGCCGCGCCCGCGGTGGCTCTCCCTAGGACGCGTGACAACGTCCGCCCGCTCAGCCGGGCAACGTGGGGGGAGTCGCCGCGGGCGTTGTGCGTTGGAGCCCGCAGAGTGTGTGACCACCCCAATGCTGAGGACCACCCCAATGCTGTTGCTGCGTTCAAGCGGCAGCGTGGCGTGTGCGCGCTCCCCTTGTGCGGCGCCGACATGCCCCGCGAGTTCACGCTGATCGACTATGCGCCAGCAGCCGGCGAGCGGCTATCCGTCGCCGTGTGCCGCCGTCACCTGCCGGCAAATTTTGAGCTGCTGCCGCCACCCGTGCAGAAGGCCGCGGGCAAAGCAGTGCTCGAGCAGTACTGGCCAAAGGCGATCGCCAGCAACCGGCGGCCGCCGATCCGCCGGCCGATCCCCCGCCCGCCGCACCGGCCGCGGCGCGGGCGGCTCAAGGAGTGGGTGGCGGCGTGGTGGCTGCACCTCGTGTCGACGAGGGCGTCATGAGCGGCAAGCAGTGGCGGCCGTGCCCGGTCGAGGGCTGCGACCGGAAGCGTCGCAACAACCAGGTCGTGTGCCGCCGGTGCTGGTGGTTCGTTGAAAAAGAGCTCCGCGAGCGGATCTGGCGGCTGTTCAGGAGCGACGAGACGCGTGGCGGCCGCGAGCACCAGGCGGCGCTGATCGAAGCAGTGCGGATCTGCTCCGCGCAGCTTGCCAAGCAGCACAAGTTTCAGAAAAGGCAAAGCCATGGCGATGCACGCGATCACGCTTGAAGAGCTGAGAGACTTCTACGACGGCAAGGTGGCTGTGCAGTTTAACCGAATGATCGCCGCTGCGATCGCTGACTGCGTGGACAGGCCGGGCGTCGACAAGGGCCGCAAGGTCACGGTGACGGTCGAGCTGAAGCCACAAACCGATGAAGCGGGCGAGTGCTACAACGTCGAGACGACGGCAACCTGCAAGTCCACGGTGCCCAACTTCGGCTCGGCTCCCGTTGTCTGCCAGGTCCGCAAGATCAGCGGCGCGAAGCACGGCGAGCGCTACCAGGCCGTGTTCAACGACATGAGCCCCGACAACCCGGACCAGCAGACCTTCGAGTAGGTCGCGCGGCCGGGCAACGCGACGGCCAGATCACACAACACAAAGGACGCCCTCATGCTCAAAGACGCGCTCGAGTTCCTGACGTCAATCTCCAGGCGTTCCAACGCGGTGCAAGTCATTGGCGAGCTCAACCAGCCCGCCAGCAAGCACGTACGCGTCGGCGACGAGCTTCGGCAGGTGTGGCTTGAGCCGGCGCCGCGAGATCACACGGTGCTGACCGTCTACGACCTGGCCGAGTGGACCAACGACGAGGCAGCTGCGTCCGCTGACGGCACCCCGGCCGGCACGGTCACGTGGGTTGATCTGAACCAGATCGTGTGTGTCTTAGACGACGGGGTTTACCGGCTTTCTCGGGTAACGATGCCACTGACGCTGCACCCGCTGTACCTCATCGTAGAAAACCTGCAAGCGATGGCGCCCCAGCCTCACCTGCTGTTCGTCGCTTGGCTGCGGGCCAACCTGGCTGCGCAGGTAGGGCCCGATTTTATCGCCAACGTGTCCAGCATCAACTGCCGCAGCAACAGCGGCATCGAGTCGAGCAGCGAGCAGGGCCGTGACTCGTTCGGCAAGAGCGTGTCGGCCGAGCTGATCGGCGCCGACGCGTTGCCCGAGACGGTTTCAGTAAAAGTTCCGGTCTGGCTTGAGTACGAGCACACGATCACGGTTCCGCTCACGGTGCAGGTAGACCCACACGAATGCACGTTCCGGCTGCAACCAACGCCAGGCGAAGTGGAGCGACGCACGCACGAGGCCGTGCGTAAGCTGCGCGACGACCTCGCTGAGCTGTGCCAGGGCCGTGTGCTTGCAGGGCGGCCGTAGACGGGCCAGCTGGCACGACAGAAAGCGAAGCGATGACCGCCATCACCTTCAAACGCGCCCGCCGCAACAAGAGCGGCTCGCGGGAGTGGCAGTCGCGCTGCGGCGGTTACCTGGTAACGGCCAGCGAGTGGTGCTACGGCGTCCGGCTGCGGCCTGTCCGCTACACGGCGTGGCGTCGAGACGACGGCATCTGGCGACGTATCAGCCGACACCGCAGCAAGCCGGCGGCGGTCGGCGCCTGCCGACGCAACTGGCGAGGCTTGCGACCACAAAGGGCCAAGCAATGACCGCCACTAGACCCCTCTCGCAAGCCGAGGTCGCCGCGCTACTCGGCGTGACCCGCACGCGCGTGCACCAGATCGAGAAGCGGGCGCTTGAGAAGCTCCGCCGAGAGATCGCCCGCGACGAGCGGCTGCGGCAAGAGCTGTTGCTTGAGATCGACCACCAGGAGGACGAGGGGTGCTAGGCCAGGTGCGAGGCGTGCGACCACAAAGGGCAAAGCGATGACCGATCCACAGACGCTCGCAACCAAGGCGCGAGCGAAACTCGACCAGCACGCGGCCGCCAACGCCGAGATTGTTGGCAGGTTAATCGACGACAGGCACGGTGCCGAGCGTTTCTTCGCTCTGCTTCAACCGCGGAACGACGCCGAGTTCGCCGCGGAGGTCGCTGACGTGGCCACGTTCGCGAAGGTGGTAAAGAGCATGGCACTGGAATCCTACATGCGGCACGTCAGTGAGATCCTCGAACAGTGCATTGAGGACGAGGGTTGCTAGGCCAGGGATGGCCGAGCGGGCGGGCGGTTCCCTTTGCCGCCGGCCCACCACTTGCCGCCGGCCTGCAGGACGCGGGCCGGCGGAGCGTTTATCAGCAACAGGAGGTTGTGATGCGGCAGATGGAGAAGGAGCGGACACGCACGACGCGGCTTGTGCTGACGCGTCGCGAGGGTGACGGGATCCGGGTGACCGGGCCCGCGACGTTCCGCGTCGACAAGATCCGCGGCGGCCGCGTCAAGGTGGTCGTCGAAGCAGAGCCCGACGTCCGCATCGTGCGGACCGAGCTGCTGCGTCGTTCTCGCGAGGAAGCCTGACCTGTGCCCGGATCGCGCCGACAGCCCGACGCTCGCCAGGGCCGCCTCGATTTTGAGAGCGGCTTTGCCGAGCGGATGACGGAGCTGCGGGCGCAGCTGGCGGCGGTCGACCCGGCCGATCTGGAGTTGTCGCCGACCGAGTTCGACCGCGTCCGCGAGGTGGTGCTGGCCGTCTACGCGGCAGCGGGCGCCACGCCCGGCCACTGGTCCCGCACCGCCGACCACGACCTGGTCGGCGGCACCCGCGTCGATCACCGGCCGCTCAGCGTCAGCCAGTTCCGCCGCTACCGAACCGTTGCACGCAAGGCGGGCCTGCTCCAGACGCGGGCCGCCTGGCAGGGCTCTTGCCGCCTGGCGGGGGCCTGGCGTGTCGACCGCGAGACCGTCGGCCGCCTGGCCGACGCCGCACGCCGCCGCCTGGCGGCTGCTCGCCCGCCCTCGGGCGATAAGAGACGGCAGGCCGAGCCCTCGGCCGCCGACGCAGCCCAACCCAACGGGCTGCCGGCCGATCCGCCCCGTGATCGGCCCCGCGATGAAAGCAGCGATCGACCAAGCGGGTCCCTGCCCGCTGCGGACGGGCGCCCGCCCGCCGCCGGTCGCTGCGAACAGCTGCGAACAGCTGCGAACAGCTGCGAACAGCTGCGAACAGCTGCGAAAACCTATAGGAATCCTCAAACCCCAACCCTCAAACCTCAAACCCCATCCCACCCACCCCCCGGTGCAGAGCCACTGCTGCGCGAACCGCCGCCGCCCGACGTGGGTGGGTGGGCGGAGGTGTTGGTTTCGATCGGGGTCGCTCGCGACAACGCCGGCCCGACGCTCGGGGCGTTCGCCGCCGCGGGCGGCAGCCGAGAGGACCTCGACGAGTTGCTGGCCGTGTACCGATCGAAGGCTGGGGCCTGGGGCCCGGGGGCCGTGGTGACCCGCCTGCGGCGTTGGGCCGCGGGCCAGGCGGCCGACGAGCACTGGCCACCGGTGGCGGCCGACTGGGGCCGCCAAGAGCGGCGGCGCCGCGAGGCCGAGGCGGCCCAGGCCAAGGCACGCGCCGCTGCCGCCGACGTGGCCGCGGCGGCAGAGAGCAAGGCGGCGATCACGGCCTGGCAGGCGATGCCGCGAGACGAGCGTGTGGCGTTGCTCGTCGCGTCGACTCCGGGCTGGCGAAAGACCGGGCTGCCTGATGAGAGTCCGCTGTGGGCGGGACCGTGAAACGCGCGCTGCGCGTAGTTCTATCTAACAATAGAGGTAAGCGGCATGGCTGAGCAAACCACAATCGAATGGTGCGACCACACGGCCAGCCCGTGGCACGGCTGCCAGAAGGTTCACACGGGCTGCGCGAATTGCTACGCCGAGACCATGAGCAAGCGCAACCCGGCGACGCTCGGCAAGTGGGGCCCGGCGGGCACGCGGGTCAAGAGCAAGTCGTTCGTGCGAAAGCTGCGCAAGTGGAACGCCGAGGCGGCCGCGGCCGGCACGGTCAAGACCGTGTTCCCGTCGCTGTGCGATCCGTTTGAGGATCGACCAGAGCTGGAGCCGTGGCGTCGCGAGATGTTCGACGTGATTGATGAATGTCCAAACCTGCGACTGCTGCTGCTCACGAAGCGGCCGGAGAACATCCCGCGAATGTGGCCCGCAGCCGGCAACGGCAAATACACGCCGCGCGGCGACGACCTCGACAATCTTCTGCCGCTACGAACGAACGTCTGGCTGCTCGCCAGCGTCAGCGACCAGGCAACGGCTGACACGCTGGTGCCGCAGTTGCTGCACTGCCGCTACCTGGCGCCCGTGCTCGGGTTGTCGTGCGAGCCGCTGTTGGGGCCGATCGACTTGACGCGCCTCGAAGACGTTCCGGGTGAACACCGCAATTGCCTTACTGGTGAGTGGCGAAGCTTCGTAGTCGATGGCGTCAGCGGCTGCGTCTACGAGGACGGCGCACCGTCGATCGACTGGATCATCGCCGGCGGCGAGAGCGGCCCCCGCGCCCGTCCGATGCACCCGGATTGGCCGCGCTCGCTGCGGGACCAGTGTGCGGCGGCGGGTGTGCTGTTTTTCTTTAAGCAATGGGGCGAGTGGATCGTTGCCAGCGACGAAAACCTAGTGCAGCATCGTTGCGAACGGTGGGACGCAGAAGCAAGTGGTTCAATGTGGCTAGATGTCGATGGACGGCGGCAGCGGCCCAGCAGTCACGGTCTGAGTGGGGAAGCGTTTGCGATGTTTCGTGTCGGGAAGCAATCCGCCGGCCGCCTGCTGGACGGCGTGACGCACGATGAAATTCCTCAACTGGAGAACAACTTATGACCATGGCCGTCACCGAAGTCCGCGAGAAGTCTTGGGAAGCTCGAAAGAAGTACGCCGAGTACCTGAAGGCGCTCAAGGGCAAGCATGCCGACGCGTACCGGAAAGACTTCGAGGCGCTTAAGCGGGCCTACCTGGCGATCGCCCGCGGCAAACGGGTGATCGACTTGTTCGAGACGATCCGGCTCGGCGGAGTGGACGAGCAGAACCGCCCGCGGCTGGCAGTCGTCCGCGCGGACGCAACTTGGTGTTGGTACCAGTCGCGGGGCTCGGGCCGGCCCTATCCGGTGTTCAGCAGAGACAGCGACTTCTGGGGCTCGCGTAAGCGGTCCTACTGGATCGAGCTGCCGGCCACAGCATTGCCTCTATACAGGCCCGGCGGGGAGCGTCACGGGATGCGTGTCGCGTGCAGGGCGGTCGTGCCGTCTATCCCGCCAGCGCTGCTGCCCGACGCGCCGCTCCGCCGCTTTCACATCTTGTGGGAAGCCGATTGGGAGAACGTGCCTGTCGACCCAATGCTGCTCAAGCACCTGGGCAAGAACCTCTAC
>JBCCQL010000196.1:0-6150 GCA_039024355.1 Planctomycetota bacterium | reverse complement strand
GGCCTGTTCAAGGTGATCGTCGTGGCGGCGGTCAGCGCGGCGTCGCTGTGGCTGCACGCGGACCAGGTGATGCAGGCCAGTTCGCTGCCCGTCGCCGAGCTGGGCGCCCTGCTGGCCACCATCACGCTGGACACGCTGCTGTGGGTCGGCGCGGCGCTGTTTGTGCTGGCGCTGGCCGACTACGCCGTGCAGAAGTGGAAGCACGAGCAAGACCTGAAGATGAGCCACCAAGAAATCAAAGAGGAAATGAAGAACATGCAGGGCGACCCGCAGGTGACGGCCCGCCGCCGGCAGGTGCAGCGGCAGATGGCCATGAACCGGATGGGCGACAGCGTGCCGAAGGCCGACGTCGTGGTCACCAACCCGACGGAGCTGGCCGTGGCCCTGCAGTACGACCCGCAGACGATGGCGGCGCCCATCGTGCTGGCCAAGGGCGCCGGCGTCATCGCCCAGCGTATCCGGCGCCTCGCCTTGGAGAACAACGTGCCGGTGGTCGAGCGCAAGCCGCTGGCCCGGCTGCTGTACAAGGAGGTAGAGGTCAACCACCCGGTGCCCAACGAGGCGTACGCCGCTGTGGCCGAGGTGCTGGCCTACGTCTACCAGCTCAAGGGCAAGAAGCCGCCCAAGCCGCCGCGGGCGGCGTGACCGCACCGCACGCACCCGGCGGGAGCCCACACCCAGCAGGAGCACAACGATGACATCCGGCCGACCCGGCGCCACGCGCACGATCTTCGCCCTGACGCTCGCCGCAGCATCCGCCGGCTGCGCTACGAATCAACGCCCGCTGCTCGGCTTGGCTGCGCTGCCCCTTGCTGTGGTTCGCGGCGCCGTGGCGGACGCCAACGAGCAGCAGCTTCGCCGCGAGGGCAACGAGCTCGACGCCTTCGCCTGGGAGCAACGAGCCGGCTCGCCGGCAACCACGGCGGCCCAATGACGGCGGCCCAATGACGGCAATACGGTGGCCGCCGCTAAGCCGCCTCGTAGCCAAACCGCTCCATGTACCAACGCCACCGCTGGTTGATCTGCTGCCGCAGCTCTGGGTCGATCTCGAGCCGGTTGGGCACGTACTCCCGCAGCGTAGCGACGTAGCCCTCCAGCCGCGGCCGCATGGCGTCGAAGCCCGCCAGGTCGAGCCGCTCGTAGATCTTCTCGACCTGGCCCACGGGGTCGGCCGCCACGTCTTCGTACCGCACCTCGCACCAGTTGTGCGGCTCGACGGCGGCGCGTTGCTCGTCGAAGTGCCGGTACATCCGCTCCTGCGATTCGTGGATGAAGTCGTCCATCTCGCCGCCGTACTCGGTGCGGAACTGGAAGCCCTGGGCCGCGTCGAGCGACCGCCAGGTGTGCTTCATCGACGGGAAGATGGCATACGGGTGGCGGCTGATGTGCACGAACTTGGCGCCGGGGAACCAGCGGGCGAGCAGCTCGACCCGCCCCGTGTGCGGCGGCGACTTGAGCACCAGCCGGCTACGCTTGCGGAGCGTCAAGGCCCGCAGGAAGTAGGTCAGCGCGTCGCGGAACGCCTCGCGGTCTTCCGTGGAGAAGTCCCGCGAGTTCAGCGTCGCCATGCCGGGCGTCGGTTCGTTGGGGAAGGCCGTGCGGTAGTAGGTGGTGGGGGCGCCCATCGACACCATGCCGAACTCGTCTTCCTGCGGCCGGTCGAACCCGGCGGCCATGTTGTCCATGGGCCGCCGCCGGGGCAGCAAGAACTTGAACATCCGCGGCAGCACCGCGCCGGTCACCAAGAAGTGGTGCGGCACAAAACACTCGTAGGTGGTCGGGTAGCCGAACCGCTCGTCGCGGATCATCAGCTCGTGCAGGTGCGTCGTGCCGCTGCGCCAGTGGCCGATGAGGAAGATCGGCGGCCGCTTAATCTGTGTCTGCTCGATCCGCTTTCCGTAGACCGCCTGCTGGATGCGGTGCAGCCCCGAGTTCCACGGCGCCATCTGGCCGTAGATGGCGGCCATGGCCCACCGCGCGGGGTGGATGCGGTAGCCGTTGCGGGCCAGCATGCCGAAATACGCCCGCGTCCGCATGCCGGCCCAGAACCGCAGCGCCCAGAACGGGTAGCTGTTGTTGACCGCGCCGCCGGGCTTAGCCGGCGGCGCCGCGGGGGCGGTGGCTCGGTTTGCGGCGGGCATGGGAGTGGGTCGGGCCGCCTGCGTCGGGCGTGGGTTGGGGCACGAGGGGCCAAGAATGGGGTTTGGGGGGGGGGGGCGAGGATCGGGGGGGGGGGGCGAAGGGTGTGAGGTTGCTGCAAACGGCCTGTTCGAGCGGATTGTAAGTCGGCCGCCAGCTACGCACGAGGCCAGGGCGTGTGGCGTCACCGTTGGCGTGGGTGGTTACGTGTCCGCCCGATCCGTCAGGTGCGCGAAGTCGACGCCTCCGCTGGGGGCCGCCAGGCGGGCGCGGATGTCGTCCTCGAAGGCCTGGTCCGCCCGGCCGCGGCGCCACACCGCCCAGCAGACGCCGATCACGATAGCGATAAACACGCAGCCGGCCGCGACCTCGGCCCAGGGGCTCCGCGCAGCCGGTGGCGCCAGCGGGATGGGCGCCGGGCCGATCAGCAGCGGCGCCAGGGAGCGCTGGTCCTTCAGGCTGACGCCACCGGCCGCACCGCCCGACGCGGCGCCGGCCGCCTGCCGTGTGCGGTACGCCCAACGCTTGAGGAAAAACCCGGCCAGCCTGGCAGGCTGCTCTACCGCGTCACCGGTGGGGAAACCCTCGGGCAGGTTCCGCACGCAGAACACCAGCGGCAGGTTCTGCGAGTCACCCGTGAACAGCTCGAGCTCGTAGTAATGGTCCACGCCGTGCGTGTATGGCCCGCCGCCGCCCGGCAGCGACGCTTGCACCCGCACCACCCGACGGACGACGCCCTCCAGCACCACCAGCGTGCCGCGTTGACCCACCGCATCGTTGAACAGCGGGGCGATCGAGTACCGGCCCACGCTCGCCTGGCGGAGCACCTCCCGGGCGAGCAGCGGCCGGCTGCCCGGGCCGCTCGGCGGCAGGGCGGCCTCGGCCCGCCAGCCTTCGGCGTATTCCGCCAGCCCACGCCGCGCGACTCGGCTGAGCTGGTGTGGGCCGATTGAATTGACCGCGGCCAGCATCTGGTAGAAGGCCTCGGCCTCGGTCGCCAAGATCGCCGACCGGTCGACCAGCTGATCCAGCAGCCCGGCGTCGTAGCCCAGCATGCCGAGCTGCGCCACGCCGAACGACGCCGCCGCGCTCGGCCGGTCCGGGTACCAGCCGATGCGGGGCGCAACCACCCACCGCCCAGCGGCGACGCCCGTAAGGCGTACGGGCTCGGTGAGCGATACGCCTTTTTCTGTGTCGGCAGCCAGCCACGGCCTTGGCACGCTGGGAACGATCGCCCACACCGCGTTGCCCTGCCCCGCTGGCGGCTTTGCTCCCTCCGGCAAGCTAGAGTCTTCGAACGGTCGAAGGCGTATCTTGCAAACGTAGCCCCGGCTGCCAGCGCCGCCCGGCGCCGCGCCGCTGGGGTCGATCGCTTCGACCGCCACGATGTCGCCGGTCAGTTGCACCGCCGCGGCCGGCTCGGCGCCCGAGTTGGCCGCCTCTTCGAGCAGCCGCACGCCCCGCCGCAGCCGGATGGCCAAGCCGACGCACGCGGCCTGCTGTGCGGGGGACAACTCTGCCGACGCCGCCAGCTGCTCTAGCCGCTCGGGCGGGAAGTCGGCGAGCTCTAGCAGCCCGGCAAGCCGCTGGCCTGGGTCAGCCGCGTCCGCGGCGTTGGCGGGCGGGGCGAACGCCCCTAGCAAACCTAGCAGCAACACCACCGGCACGGTCCGCGGGCCCATGGCGATCACTCCTCGGGCAGCGTGATCGTGATGGCCGACGGGGCCACGCCGCCGGCCGGCTTCGCCGCTCGTTTTGCTGCCGCGCCGCGGAGCACAAGCCACCCAACCAGCACCGCGCTGATGCCCGCCGCGCCGAGCAGAAGCTTCCCGGGGGAGACCGTCCGTGCCGGCGACGCGAGCGACTCTGCCGCCGGGCGGAGCGATACCCCCCGTGCGAGCACCACCGGCGTCAGCCCAACGCCGCCACGCGAGCGGTACGACTGGTTTTTGAAGAAGTAGCCGACGACCTCGCCCGGCAGCCGCACGTCGCCGCCCAGCGGGACGCCGGCCGGCGGCGCCAGCGTGTAGAGCGTCACCGGCCAAACCTCCCCGCCGGTGGGCCGCAGGATGATGCGGTACAGCGTGTCGACACCGGCGAGCCCCTTGGCGGGCGTGACCGCCTCGACCCTGCGGACCACGCCTTCGAGCCGCACCGGCTGGCCGCGGTACACCTCGGGCTGGCTGGCTAGCTGCGCGTACGTCACCAGCGGCGCCGTCTGCCGGCCTTCGGCCCCCGCCAGCACGCCCAGCGTGTAGAACCAGGCGTCGCTCTCGGCGGAGCGGAAGATGGTGTTGTCGCGGACCGCGGCAAACCGGTCGCGGTCGAGCGGCGCCATTGGCCGGGCCGGCGTGAAGTCATCGGCCGGTTCGTTCGTTGCGTTGTCGGCGTCGGCCTGCGCTGCTGGAGCGGGATCGCCAAACAGCCGCTGGAGTTTGTTGACCGTCGCCGGGCTGGTGACCTGCTGCATCGCCAGCACGACCAAGCCGAGCGCGCCGACTAGCAGCAGCAGCCGGCGTTGCTCGCGGCGGGCCAGGTAGTTGCGTGGCCGCAGCTTTGGGTTGTCGTCGAATCGCAGCACAACCGTCCTCCCGGCGCCCCGTCAGATCGCCGCAGCGTCAGACCGCCTCACCGGCCGAAAAGACTGCGGTTCGCGGCGGCCGCCGAACTCCACACTTCCGAACCCCTCTGTCGCATAGGTGCGTACGTCACGTGCCCTTGCCCGCGCCCCTTTTTGCCCGCGAATGACGCGAATGAACGCGAATCGGTGGGCGCCTCCGCTCACATTTTGTTCTTTTGCAACCGCGGAGCGTGCCAGCCCAATCGCGGAGCCTGGGCGTCCAAATTCGCGCGTATCCGCGTCATGCGCGGGCTTTTTTCGCCGGCTTTCCTTGGCTCAATGCTATTCCGCACAGGGGTTTGCAGCAATCTGAACCACACGCCAACAAAAACCGACGCGGCGCCAAAAACTGGGAATAGACGCAGGCATCCGCTACGAAGGACAGCACGGAACAGGCATTAACCGCGTCGCACGGGCTGCCGGCCTCTGGAACGGGCCGGCCGGCAAGGGCGATGCGGCGAGGTGATTACTCCGGCATCAGCACGGAACATGCTGATAGGAGAGGCAATGGGTGGCGCTTTCACGGGCCGATTTTCGTGTCCTGATTGACGAGCACGCCCCGGCCCTGTATCGCCTCGCCTACCGACTGGTGGGCGACGGCCACGAGGCCGAGGATATTGTGCAGGAGACCCTGCGCAGTGCTTGGACAAGCCGGGCGCGGTACGACCGCAACCGCCTCAACGGCGGGAGCGGTCCGCGTGCCTGGCTGGCGTCGATTTTGCGGAGGCGGGTGGTCGACCGGTGGCGGCGTGTGGGGCGTAGCCCCTCGGCCGTGGGCGACCCTTCGCTGGAGGTTGCCGTGGAAGCGGCGGACCCGTTGGCCCAAGAGTACACCGACGAGATGCAGTTCGCCCTGAGGCAGCTCTCCCCCGAACTCCGAGAGTCGCTGCTCTTGGTCGTCGTGGGAGGGCTGACGCATCAGGAGACCGCCGACGAGTTGTGCGTGCCGCTGGGCACGGTCCTCTCGCGTGTGAGTCGGGCCCGCGGGCGGTTGCGCCAACACTTCCTCGCTTTCGCCAAACGCTGAAGGGTCGTCCACGGAGTCCACAGCACGCCGGCGTCCACCGCACGCCGGCACAGACTCCTGCACCCACCCGCCCGGCGAAGCAGCCTCCCCCTCCGCAAGCCGACGCCCCCGCCCGGCCGATCGTCCATCGGCCCGCGGAGGCAGCCACCCGCGGGCCGATGGACGATCGGCCGGGCGAGGGCGTCGGCTTGCGGAGGGGGAGGCTGCTTCGCCGGGCGGGTGGGTGCAGGAGTCTGCGCTGGCGTGCGGTGGACGCTGACGTGCGGTGGACTCCGTGGACGACCCTTCAGCGTTTGGCGAAAGCGAGGAAGTGTTGGCGCAACCGCCCGCGGGCCCGACTCACACGCGAGAGGACCGTGCCCAG
>JBCCQL010000195.1:0-6166 GCA_039024355.1 Planctomycetota bacterium | reverse complement strand
GCACGACGCCGTCGGCGTCACGCCAGTAGATGCGGTCGTTGGCCCGCTCGGCGAGCGCGATGCTCCGCGAGGCGTGCAAGGCGGGCAAGGTGCAGGGCCTGAAGGGCTTCGGCAAGAAGACCGAGGAGACGCTGCTGGCGGGCATCGCGCTCGCCGAGCGGGCCAACGACCGCATCTACTGGCGTGACGCCGACGGCGTCGTGCAGCAGGTGCTCGACCACCTGCGGGGCGCCGACGCCATCAAGCAGGTCCAGCCCGCCGGCAGCTACCGGCGCGGCCGGGAGACCATCGGCGATCTCGATTTTTTGGTCGACTCGACCGACGCGGCCTCGGTGATGGACCACCTTGCGGCGTACCCGGACGTTGCCGAAGTCATCGCCCGGGGCGACACCAAAATGTCCGTCCGGCTGAAGAGCGACCTGCAGGTCGACCTGCGTGTGGTTCCCAGCGAATCGTTCGGCGCCGCGCTGCAGTACTTCACCGGGTCGAAAGAGCACAACGTGGTGCTGCGCGGCATGGCCAAGCAGCGTGGCCTGCGTGTGAATGAGTGGGGCGTGTTCCGCGACGCCGGCGACGGCGAAGGAAGCGAAGCCGGCGGCGAAAGCGGCGGGGCCTCCCCTACGCGTGGCGAGCGTGTGGCCGGCGCCACGGAGCAAGACGTCTACGCCGCGCTCGGCCTGCCGTGGTTCCCGCCCGAGCTGCGCGAAGCGCGGCACGAGTTCGACGCCGCCGAGCGGGGCGGGCTGCCCGAGTTGATCGAGGTCGGCGCCCTGCGGGGCGACCTGCACATGCACACCACGGCGACCGACGGCAAGGCGACGCTGAGAGAGATGGCCGACGCCGCCCGCGAGCGCGGGCTGGAGTACATCGCCATCACCGACCACTCGCAGCGGGTCTCGATGGCCGGCGGCCTCGACCCCGCGCGGCTCCGCCAGCAGTGGCGGGCGATTGACGAGCTGAACGCCGAACTGGACGGCCTGGTGGTGCTCAAGGGCATCGAGTGCGACATCCTCGAAGCGGGCGGCATGGACCTGCCCGACGATGTCCTGGCCGAGGCGGACTGGGTCATCGCCAGCCTGCATTACGGCCAAAACCAGCCCCGCAGCCAGATCATGGACCGGCTGCTGGGGGCGGTGGAGCACCCCAGCGTGCGGATCGTCGCGCACCCCACCGGCCGGCTGATCAACCGCCGCGAGGCGTACGAGGTTGACATCGATCAGCTGATCGCCGCCGCCGCCAGCAGCGGCACGGCCTTGGAGTTGAACGCCAACCCGATGCGGCTCGACCTGAACGACCAGCACTGCGCCGCCGCCAAGCGGGCGGGCGTGCCGATCGTCATCAGCTCCGACGCCCACAGCACCGCCGGCCTGGGCGTCTTGCGGTACGGTGTCCTGCAGGCGCGGCGGGCGGGGCTCACTCCGGGTGACGTCGCCAACACGCTGCCGCTTGAAGAGTTCCGCAAGCGGCTGGGTTGCTGAGCGGTTGGGCTGCTGACCCGCGGGGCTAAGAGGCCCGGCCGGCGTGCAGCTGGCAAGCCTTGCGGGTTCTTCCGCTCGCAGCTTCCGCACATCGGCAACGCCCCGGCATCGCCGCTTTCTGCCCAAGCCGGGGTCATCGCTGCGACGACGCTTTGCAAGGCAGCCCCCAACCCTCGGACGTCTCCGCGTTGTTACGCAACACAGCAAACAAGAGCGCTGCTGTCCTGACGCTCGCCCTGCTTGCTTGCAGGCCGGTGTCCGCTGCCGACGAGCTTTTCCCTCCGCCGCCGACGACGGCAGTGGAAACGCAGCCAAGCGGCGACGGTGTGGCGCCGGAGAAAACGCCCCAGCATGCGATTCGCCACGGCGAGATGATGGTCTCGCACGCGGGTGGTGCGGTGCGTTTGACGCTGCCGGTCGCGTGGCGGGTGAGCGAGCTGCCGCACGGCCGGTCGGTGCTGCTGATGGTGAGTCGGCAGGCGCCGCCGCGAAAAGTCGAAGACCTTTCTGACGGGTTGTGGATCCGGTTCGAGGCCGGCGGTCGGCCGGCTTCGGTGCTGGCCGACGGGCTTCGCCGCGATCTACACGCGGCGCATAGGTCGATCAGGCTGGGCGAACCGCGTGCGGCCGAACTCGCCGGATACCAGAGTGTACGGTTGGGCTTCGAAATCGACGCCAAGGGCCCGCTGTTCGCCGGACCGGGGCAGGGCGACCGGCCAGCGATCCCTCCGCAGCAAGGTTGGCGGCAGGTCACGCGAGCGCCGTGGGGCGTGGTCACGGTGCACTTCGTCGCCCCCGCCGCCGCATTTGCAGAGCGGCAGCGTGAGGTCGAGCGTGTGCTGGCGACGCTAGAACTGGCACCGCCCAGGCTGCCCAGCCAGGCGCCCCAGCGGCATGTCGCTGCTGCCGCACGCATCATCGGCAGCTGTAAGTCGACGACCGCACGGATGGACATCACTGGCGCCGGCGGCGTGACGCTGGCGTACGACCGCCGGCGCAACTTCGAGCTCAGCAAGCTCGGGCTTGTCGACTACCGGTCGCCCATCACCGAACTCCGCGGGCAGTTCGAGGCCGACGCCGACCTGCTACGCATCCGCTGGGCCGACGGCAGCCTGCTGAACATCCGCTGGCGGTTGGAGGGTGGCGATCTGCTCATCACCGACCACCATGGCCGCTCGCGGAGGCTGACAAGGCTCTACCGGTAACGACCCCCACGCCGGCCCGGTGGGCCACGCGGCGGCCCGGTTTGCCGAACGCAGCTGGACCGTTCTCGACCGTAACCTGGGGTATTTGGAACGACCCTGCCGGTTTTTCCGAAAGTGAAGGCTGCCGGGCGGCCGATAGACGACCTGTGCCACGGACTGCGGGCTGAGAGCCGGCGCGTAAGCCGGGGCAGGCAATCGGCGTTTCACAGCCGGTTTTGCGGCCATCGCTGTAAACGCTCGAGGTTTTGCTCGCACGCTAAATCGGTTGGTCGGTTGCTAGGAGGCTCGTCAATGCTCGCAGAGCGATTCAAGCGGGCAGCGTGGCTGTCGTGCACGCTAGCCGCAGCGGTAGCGTGCGGCGTGCCGGGCTGTGTGATCGCGGTGCCGGCAGCCGGGTTGTGCGGCGACGCCTGCGGCGAATGCGGCGACGGATCGTGTCTTTTGGACGCCGGCTGCCCGTGCCCACTAAGCCCGTCACCGGCAGGCCATTGCCTATGCCCGCTGGGTGGGTGCCTGGGTGGCTGCTGCGACGACGCCGAGCCCTGCGGCAGTCCACCGATGCCGCCACCGCCGCCAGAACCGGGCCCGCCGGGCAGATTTTTCCCGGCGCCCACCCGGCCGGTGTTCTCGCAGCAGCCAGAAAGCTTCCCCATGGGGCACGCGTTGCCTGGTTACGACGGCCACCCCGAGTAGCTCGGGCGGCAGCTCAGAAGGCTGCATGAGTTGGACGCCGATTACAGCCGGCCGACACGCGCGTAGAGGAGCGAACGATTGTCAAACTGGGACGTCTGTACCGCGCTCGATTTGTGAGGTTTAAGCCGGTAATGCGGCCGGGCCGATGCCTCCCTTGCGAGCCCTGACACCCGTCGGGCGTGAGCCTGTCACCGCACACGCCCCCACGGGGCGGCCGCGGCCTACCCGCCCGACTCCCCTCTGCGATTGCCCCACGATGCCGCACCCGTGCAGCCTTCTGCGTCGCCCCCGCCGTCTGTCCGCCCCCGCTGGTGGCTCCGGCCTAGCTGTGGCGGCCTTGCTGTGGTTAGCGGCGGCCAGTTCGCCGGCCGCGGCCGAGGTGTCCCAGGCCAGGCTGACGCCGATCGTCCGCGCTGTGCAAAACGTCAGCGCGTCGGTCGTGAACATCCAGGGGCAGAAAACCATCAAAGACGCCGCCAAGGGCGTCGAGGCGCCGCGGCAGGTCAACGGCATGGGCACGGGTGTCGTGATCGACCCGCGCGGCTACATCCTCACCAACCACCACGTCGTCGACGGCGTCCGCCAGATCAACGTCACGCTGGACGACCGACGCACGCACACCGCCCGCCTGGTGGCCCACGACAAGCGGACCGACCTGGCGGTGATCAAGATCCGCGCGGGCCGAGAGCTGCCAACCATCGACGTCGGCGCGTCGAACGACCTCATGCCGGGCGAGACCGTCGTGGCCGTCGGCAACGCCTTCGGCTACGACCACACCGTCACGCGGGGCATCATCTCCGCCCTGCACCGGGACGTGCAGGTCAGCGAGACGCAGTCCTACGACGACCTGATCCAGACTGACGCCAGCATCAACCCCGGCAACTCCGGCGGGCCGCTGCTGTCGATCGAGGGGCGGATGATCGGCGTGAACGTCGCGGTGCGGGCCGGCGCCCAGGGCATTGGCTTCGCCATCCCCGTCGACAAGGCGATGGACATCGCCGCTTCGCTGATGAGCGTTGAGCGGCTCGAGCAGAAGTGGCACGGGCTGGAGACCGTCGCGTCCAACACCAACGACGACCGGCTGATTGTCAGCCGCGTCGCCACCGGCAGCCCGGCGGCGCGCAGCGGGCTGCGGCCCGGCGACGTCATCACCCGCATCGGCGACCGCACCTTGTCGCGGCCGCTGGACATCGAGCTCGCCCTGCTCGGCCGCCCGACGGGCCGCCCGATCGGGGTCGAGGTCGTGCGTAACGACCGCCCGCTCGACCTCAGCCTGGCCCTGGCGGCACGCGGCCGCAGCGTCACCGCCAGCCGCACCGCCCAGCGGAGCCGCCCCAGCAGCCCCGCGGCCCGGCCCGCCGAGCCCCGTGCCTGGGACGTCCTCGGCCTGAGCCTCAAGGCCGAGCCGCGGTCCACCTTCAAGCGCACGCAATCGCCCTACAAGGGCGGCATGCGTGTGGTTGGCGTCCGCGAGGGCAGCCCCGCGGCGGCCCAGGGCATCAAGTCGGGCGACATCCTCGTGGGCATGCACAAGTGGGAAACCGCCTCGACGCAAGACATCCGCTACATCGTCTCGCTGCCGCAACTCGACAGGCTTGGCGCCCTGAAGTTCTACATCCTACGCGGCGACGAAACCCTCTACGGCCACATGAACGTGGCCGCCCGCGCCACGCGGTCGACTATGCGTCGCTGACCGCCGCGCGTAAGCCAGCCGCCGCAATCACGGGCTCTTGTCGGCCGTAGACCTAGCCCTCGCTATCCGCCGACCGGCGCCCTACGCTCCCGGCATGGAACGCGACTTCGTGGACTGGCTCCGGGCGACTCTCGCACCGCACGAGGCTCTGGCGGTTGGCGCCGGCGACGACGCGGCTGTTCTCCGAGCGACCGGGGCCGCCCAAACGGTCGTGACGTCGGACCTGCTCGCCGACGGCACGCACTTCGTGGCCGAAGAGATCGAGCCCAAGCTCATCGGCCGCAAGTGCCTAGCCGCGAACCTGAGCGACCTGGCGGCCATGGCGGCCAAGCCGCTGGCCGTGACCGTCTGCCTGCTAATCCCCCGCGGCGGCGCCGGGCCGCACAGCAGCGTGGAATTGGCCAGGGGCGTCATGCGTGGCGTCACCGGGTTGGCCGAGGCGTTCGGCGTCGCCATCGCCGGTGGCGACACCAACGTTTGGGACGGCCGGCTGGCGGTGTCCATCACCGCGCTGGGCGTGGTGGGGCCGCGTGGCCCTTTGCTTCGCAGCGGCGCCAAGCCGGGCGACACGCTGCTTGTCACCGGCGAACTCGGAGGCAGCATCGAGGGCCACCACCTGGCGTTCACGCCACGCGTGCGAGAGGCTCTGCTGCTGCACGACCGCTACACGCTGCACGCCGGCATGGACATCACCGACGGCCTGGCGATCGACCTGCACCGGTTAGCGGCTGCGTCGGGCGTGGGGGCCGTCATCCGGGCGGCCGACGTGCCGGCGTCGCCGTCGGCGGAGCGACTCGCCCTTGCCGCGGGCGGGGAGGCGCTGGACCATGCCCTAGGCGACGGCGAAGACTTCGAGCTGCTGCTGGCCGTTCCGCCCGAGGTGGCGGACAGCATCCTCCGCGACCAGCCGCTGGAATGCGGCGTCACGGCAATCGGCCACATCACCGATGGCCCCGCCGAGGGCGGCGTCTGGCTAGAATCCGCCGGTGGAGCCCGCACCGCCCTGCCGCCCGGCGGTTACGAACACGGTTACAGCGGGAGTTGAGTTGGTGTAGCCAGATGGCGAAGGGGTGTTTTCCGCGGCAAGGAGGGCGAAG
>JBCCQL010000194.1:0-6201 GCA_039024355.1 Planctomycetota bacterium | reverse complement strand
CCTAGAAGCCTGGCCGTATGAGCACAACGATCGAAGCCGACGCAGACGCACAGGCGGCGGACGAGCGGCGCGAGCCGCATGGCGCCCGCGGCCAACGCAGCAGGGGCAGGGGCAGCGGCGGCCGGGGCAGCGGCGGCCGGGGCAGCGGCGGCCGCGACAACCGGGAGCACTACCGGCTGGGCGTCAGCTCCTACGACCGGGCGTCGAGCCTGCTGGTGTCGCTGCTGGTCATGGCGGGCGTTACGTTCTTTGCGTTGGTGATCATCTTCTTCGCCCGGCAATTCGTGTCGATCGACGCGCCGATCGCGCTGACGCCGCTCGAGCCGTCCGACCGGCCGCCCGACGCGGCGATGGGCGTCGCCCAAGACATCGAGCCGCCGGGCATCGAAGACGCGCCGGACCTGACCGAGCCGGCCATCATGGACACGCTGAACGCGCTGACCAGCAAGCTGTCGTCCAAGGTCGCCATCTTGTCGGACCAGGCGCTCGACGCCAACAAGACGGTGGGCAAAGGGAGCGGGCTGGGCGACAACCGCAAACCCGGCGGCGGGGGCGGCCCGCCGGAACCCGGCCGAGAGCTCCGGTTTGAAGTCGTCGACGAAGACGAGTACGCCCAGTTCCTGGACTTTTACAAAATCGAGCTCGGCGCCTTCACGCCCGGCCAGCCCGACGTCTACTACGCGTCGAAGTTGTCGGCTGCCAGGCCTGCTGTACGCGAGGGCAAGTACACGCAAGAGAACCGCTACGCGTTCAACAACTCGGGGCCGCACCGCCGGCTGATCGAGCGGCTTGCGCAGAAAGCCGGCATCGCGTCTCGCGGCGAGTACATCGGCACCTTCTACCCGCCCGAGGCCGAGGGCCGCTTGGTCCAGCTCGAGCGGGCCCGGGCGAAGCTGGCGGGCAAGACGCCCGGCGACATCGAGCAGACGGCGTTCCGCGTCACACGCAAGGGCTCGAAGTTCGAACTCAGCGTCGAGGAGCAACTATACTACTAGCCCGCGTCGCGCCCGGCCCAAGGCGGGCGGGCGTGCCGCGTTCCCACACACGCGTTGGCTTACGGATTTATGGACACACTCTTCGCACTTGTCGGCTACGTCGTGTACTTCGCCATGGCGGCGCTCGCCCTCTGGGGGGCGTTCTGCGTGGTGCTGGTTTGGCGGCGTGTCTCGCAGACGCGGTTCTCAACCGAGCTAGAGCAGGACGAGTTCTTCGAGGAGCTTGAGCCCGAGCTCAACGACGGCGAGTTCGCCACCGCCGCGGACATCTGCGAGGACGACCGCCGGGCGATGCCGCAGCTGGCGCTCTACGCCATCGAGAACCGCGATATGGGCATCGGCAAGCTGCAGCGACGCATGGCCGAGCGGTTCCAGCAGGACGTGCTGGCGGACATCGAGCACCGCTTGAGCTGGGTGTCGACCGTCATCAAGAGCGCGCCGATGGTCGGCCTGTTCGGCACCGTGGTGGGCATGATGGGGGCGTTCTCCAACATCGCCTCGGGCGGGCCCAACGTGAAGCCGGAGCAGATGGCCGCGGACATTATGTTCGCCCTGATCACAACCGCGTGCGGCCTGGCGATCGCCGTGCCGCTGGTGCTGTGCAACGCCAGCATCAACGTGCAGATCCGCAAGATGGAAGACCTGATCGCGCAGGGCTTCTCGCGCCTGATCGACGCGTTGTCGGTGGGCATGGCGCTGCCGAAGCCGGCCCCGCAGCCCGCCAAGCCCGCCGCCGAGGCCGCGCCCCGCAAGGCAAAGGCCGTCGTGCTAGACGATTAACCGCGCGAACCAACGAAGTGGGATTGGCGTGCCTCACGCGGCAGGTGTGGGGCCTTGAGGCCATCCGCGAGACGCCGCCGCCCGCGCCGCACCACCACACACGGATCGACACGCAAGACCGCCATGAGCAGCCAGCTGCCACACCTGGACGAAGTGCTGGAGGAGCACGACGAGGCGGAGCCCAGCACCAAGAAGCGGCGTGAAGACGACGAGATGGACATCACGCCGATGATCGACATCACGTTCCTGCTGCTGATCTTTTTCATCCTGCAATCGACGCCAGACAAATCGACGGCGATCCAGCTGCCCGACGCCAGCAACGGCGCCCCCGTCAGCCAGATGGAGTCGACCGTCTTCACCATTGGCGACAGCGGGGCCGAGAGCAACCCGGTCTACAACGCCGACGGCAAGATCGAAGCGTTCCGCCTGCCCGACGACCCGAAAGAACAGGCCGAGGCGATCCGCGCCGCCGTCGAAGAGGGCCTGGCCGCCGAGGGGAAGAGCGACGTCATCATCAAGGCGGACAAGGCAGTGAAATGCCGGGCGGTGCAGAGCGTGATGAAGGCGGCCTCCAAGGTCAAAGGCGTCAAGCTGCACCTCGCGGTCCTGACGCCCAAGTAGCAACCCGGCAGCCGGCCGGCGCCTGGGCCACAGGCGGCAAGACAACAACGCAACACCACGCACCGCACCGCCGAGAGTCCGTACTTTGTCCGATCAGCTGATCAGCCGGCCCCGCAAGGCCGACGCCGAGCAGGACGACATGGACATGACGCCCATGGTGGACGTCACGTTCCTGCTGCTGATCTTCTTCATGATCACCGCCGCGTTCGCCCTGCAGAAGGCCATGGACGTGCCGCCCGTCGAAGACGACGAGGCGGCGCCCACGCAGGTGGTCGAAGAGATCGAGGAAGACACGGTGGTCGTCCGATTGGACGAGGACAACATCTACTGGATCGACGCGCCTATCTTCGAGGAAGAGCAGAAGGCCGTCAGCCGGCAAGACATGCGAGAGGCGGTCCGCAAGGCCCGCGAGGGCAAGGGCGGGAAGTTCGGCAAGGGGCCGGGCAAGCTGCTGGTGCAGGCCCACGGCGACGCGACGCACGAATACATGGTAGCGGGCCTCGACGCTGGGGCGGCCGAAGGCGTGCGCATGAAAGAGATCCGTCTACGCATTTACGAGGACGGCGACCTGTAGCCCGCCCGCCTGACACACACGGCCCGGGAATGCGGGCGTAGCCGGTGCGCCGCGGACGCTTGCTTTCACGCCTCAACCTTTTCCTACGCAACTTCCTACTCAACGCGCCACAGCCGGGGACGCGATAGCCGATGGGCGCCGAACGATTCATCGAGAAACTCGCCGAGCAAGGGGCGCTGCCCGAGTCGGTCATCAAACGCCTGCGTGACAAGGTAGCCGGGGCGTCGTCGGTGCCGTCGCCGCGGGCGCTCGCGCAGTTCTTGGTCGACAAGAAGCACCTGACCCGGGAGGCCGCCGATGCGGCGCTGGCCGCCTCGGCCCCGCCACGGCGTAAGCGGAAGCCTAAACCGCCCGCGGCCGACGCCGAGCGCAAAGCATCGACGCGTGAGCGATCGTCCCGCAGACGCAGCTCTGCGGAGGCCGACGCCGACCCGTTCGCCCTGCCAGACACGCCCGCCGGCGGCGACGCCGCGGCCGCTACGAAGCCTGCCCGCGGTAAAGGCGGCAACAAGAAATACAAGAAGAAGAAAAAGGGCGAGAACGAGTTCGACACGCCGCTGATGCTGCTCGGCGGAGGGGCCCTGGTGCTGATGGTGCTGGCGATCGGCGGGCTCAGCTACCTCTTCTTCCGCGAGTCCGGCGACGAAAGGCTGAACGCCGCGAGGACCGCTTTCGAGGCCGGCTCGTACGCGCAGGCCATCCAAGACTACGAGACCTTCGTCGAGAAGTTCTCCGGACACGAAGGCTACAGCAACGCCCGAGTGACGCTCGGCGTGGCCCGCATCCGGAATGTCGCCGACAGCAACAGCGAGCTGGCCCTGAAGACCGCCAAACAAGAGATCCCGCAGATCCAAGACGAGCCCGACTTTGCCGTAGCGCAGGAAGACCTGGCGAGCCTCCTGCCGAAGATGGCCGCCGACTTGTCAGACCAGGCCGACGCGGCCGAGGGCCTGGAGGAGATCCGCAAGTACGTCGCCCTGACCGAAGAGGCGCTTGCCCTGGCCGGCAACCCGAAGTACGTCCCCAACCGCCTGCGGCAGAAGCAAGAGATCGCGCAGATCAAGACCGTGCTCGCACGGATTGGGCTGCGGCAGCAGGCTTTGGAGAGCCTTGAAGAAACCCTTTCCACGATGAAGTCGGCCGTCGCCGCCGGCGACACCAAGACCGCGTACTCCGCTCACGCGGGTTTTGTCAAAGCCCACCCGGAGAAAGCGGGCGACGAAGAATTGCTCGCCGCCGTCGCCGCAGCGTCGCAGGCCGAGAAGGCCGGCATCCGTTTCGTCGACGACCCGGGCAAGCCGCTCACCGTCGAGCCATCAACGGCGGTGTCCGCGACGATCGCGACCGCGGACCAGCGACGCACGGGGACGGCGCCGGCCGCGGGCGTGACGGTGGTCAGCTTTCAGGGCGCCGCCTACGCCCTCAGCCGGCGTGACGGGAGCCTGGTGTGGCGCCGGCCGCTGGGTGGGTCGCTCAAGCAGGTTACGCCGCTACGCGTGGGCGACGATTGCGTGCTGCTCGACGCGAAGCGCGGGGAGCTGGTGCGTGTGCGTGCAGGAACGGGCGACCTCGTCTGGCGGTGCCCGTTGGAAGACGACGTCGCGCAGCCCACGCTGCTGGGCGACCGCTTGCTGGCGGCCGGCGAGTCCGGCAGGCTGCACGTGCTGGACGCCGCGAGCGGGGCCAAGATCGGGCACGTGCAGTTCGCGCAGCCGCTGCGGTCGTCCCCTGCCGTGAGCCAAGCCGCGGGCCGCGTGTACCTGGTAGGCGAGCACTCGAGCGTCTACACGCTCGACGCCGCCAGCTTGGATTGCCTGGGCGTCTACTACCTGGGCCACGCGAAAGGGGCGGTGGCTGCGACGCCCGCCCTGGTGCTCAACCGTGTTGCGGTGATGGAGAACGACGGGGCGGCCACGTCCCGCCTGCACCTGTTCGGGTTGGACGAGCGGGGCGTCATCGACCGCGAGCTCGCCGCGGGCGACCAGGCGGGCATCCGGCTGCCGGGCCTTGTGAAGCAGCCGCCGCAGGTCTTCGGAAAGCGCTTCTCCCTGGTGACCGACAGCGGCCACATCGGCGTGTACGAGGTCTCGTCCGAAGAGACCGATCGGCCGCTGACGCTGCTGGGCACGCGGGCGGCCCGCCGGCAGGCGCGGGCCAACCGGTACTCCGCGTTGGTCGATCAGCAGCTGTGGGTCGGCGGGTCGGGCCTGGCTCGGCACTCGATCCAGCCGGCGGGCAACCGGCTGCCGGCGATCCAGCTCAAGGAGAACTTCCGCGGCGACACGTTTGTCCACCCGCTTGACGTTGCCGGTGGAGTGGTCATCCACGTCCGCCGGCGGCGTGGCCGGGCGGGCGCCACCGTGGCGGCCAGCAACGCCCGTTCTGGCGCCCTGTACTGGGAGACCGACATCGCCGCACCCGCCTCGGGGCCTCCGGTCGCGTCGCGGGCGGCGGGCGGGCTGCTGTACGCCACCGCCGCCGGGCGGGTCTTCTTAATCGATCAAGCCGCGCTCGCCAGCGGCGTGACCAGCCGCGTGGTGGGCGGCGACGGGGCCGCCCTGCTGGACACGGGCGCCACGGCCAGCGGCGGCGGTGTGTTCGCGGCCAGCGGATCGGGCGCCGCGGTCGGCGTGTCGGCGGCCGCGGGGGCAGTCCAGCCGCTTAGGCTGCCGGGCGAACTGGCGTGCCCGCCGCAGAGGTTTGCCGAGGGCTGGCTCGCCCTGCTGACCATCGGGCAGGCCCATTACTTCGACGGCGGCAGCGGGCTGCCACTTGCCGCGCCGTTCCAGCCCGTCCTCAAGCCGGGGCAGTTGGTGCCGTGGGGCGAACCGAGCGTCGCCATCGTCGATGGTCAGCCGACCATCTTCGCGTCGGACGGCGGGCAGTCCCTCTACGGGCTCCGGCTTGTCACGTCCCCCACGCCCCACCTGGCAGCGATAGGCCAGACCACGCTCGAAGATGCCGCCTCCAGCAAGACCTCTCAAACGCTTGGGGCTGCAGACGGGCAGGCTCCTTTGGCCGAGGCGATTCCCGACGCAGAATCGGCCGAAGCCACGGGCCTTGCCGAAGCCGCGGCGCTTGCCAATGGGTCGCGTGGGCCCGAGCGGTTCACAACGCGTGTGGCAACCGCGGCGGGTATGGCAGCGGTTGCGACCAGCGGCAACCGGCTCATGCTGTTTGACACCGCCACGCTAGAGCTTGCCGCGGCCGTGCCGCTTGAGTCGGCGGTTG
>JBCCQL010000193.1:0-6211 GCA_039024355.1 Planctomycetota bacterium | reverse complement strand
GCCGAAGCCCTCGCCGCCGAAGCCTCCACTGCCGCGGAACAGACGGACACCGCCGCTGAAGCATTGCCGATGGCAGCCGGCGGTTCGCTCGATGCGGCGGTCGAAGACAGCGAAGAAGAAGCCGGGCCGATCGATTCCGACTTTTTTGAAAGCCTGGCTCGCGGGTCGGACGAGGTCCGGCCGGTTGGCGAAGCCGCTGCGTCGGCAGATTGGCCCAGCGGCGACGGCCTGGACACGGGCCGCACGCCGGCGAGCGGTTACGCTCCTGAGGGCGCCGGCAACAACGCCCCCGCTGGCCTGTTTGCCGAGAAGCAGCCCGCCGCAGAGGCGCCGACGTCGTTCATCGAGCGGTACGCCAGCATGCTGCCCGAGGACGAGGACCCCACGGCCGAGCCAGGGGCTTTGGGGGGCGCGCTCGCCAGCAATCCCCCGGCTTTGGCGGCGCGACCGGTCGAGCCGCCGCCGCAGCAGGTGGGCGCTTCGCACGCCGAGTCGGACGACGACTCGATCGAGGGCTACATGGCGGGCCTCATGCAGCGGATCCGCGGCGAGTCCGAGTCGCCGCGGCTGCCGGAGCCCGACGCCGCGTCGCCGCAGCAGCCGCTCCAGGCCGCCTCCGAGCGCCCGGCCGGCGTCGATCCAGCGCCATCGGCCCCGCCACCGCCACCGCCACGCAAAGAGCTGCTGAAGAGCCTGGACGACCTCCGCGGCGGGCCGGCGCCCGAGCGGTCGCGCGACATGTCGGCCCTGCGAGACCTGGCGAACCAGTCGGCCCGATCCGCCATCGGCGTCGCCGCAACGAAGCAGAACAAAGAAAAGGCGATGGCCAACCTGGTGATCAGCGGCATGGCCATGCTGTGCGGAGGCTACCTGGCGGTGACGGCGCCGGGGCTGCTGACCGGGCAGTTTGTGGGCGGGCTGGCCGGCTTCGGCTGGGCCGGCTACTGGGGCAGCAACACGCTGCGGCACATGATGGCCGCCGGCCGTAGTGCGGCAGAAGCCCGCGGCAAAGCCCCCCGAGGCGCCGCCCAAGGCGAGGACGCGCTGCCCATCGGCGGCCCGCCGACGCCCCCCGCGGACGGTCGGGGCGTGTAGCACGCTCAGCCGGCGGGTCAGAACCCGCGGGCCGCGCGCACGTCGTCAAAGTCTCGCAGGTGGTAACCGACGCCGACCGCGTCGAGCAGCCGGCACAGCGACCGCAGCGCGACGCCAAAGCCGTCGGGCCCGCTGAAGCCGCCGTACTGCCCGCCGCCTCTGACGTGGGGCTCGAGGTCGACCACGACGCCCGGGATGCCGCGTTTGCGTAGCTTGCGGTCGAGCTTGGGCAGCATCTTCCGCAGGTCGCGGAAGACCAGGTCGTAGCCGCTGTCGCCCCGGTCGACGGGCACAAAGTGCTTGAGCTGCTCCTCGTCGACGTTGCGGGCACGGCGGAGGCCGGGGTCGCTGTAGTCCTTCACGTGCAGCCAGCCCAGGCTGGGCTTCATGGCCAGGTACTGCTCGTAGGTTTCCAGCGTGCCGAAGCCTTGGCTCACGAGGTTGCCGCCGTCGAACACCGTGACCATCGCCGGGTGGTTGACTTGGCGGTGGAGCTCGGCGGCCAAGACGCCGGTGCAGCCCACCAGGTTAGCCTCGACCTCTAGGCCGAACGTCAGGTCGTTGTGGTGGCACGCCTCGGCGATCTGGCCCAGCTGGTCGGCGGCCTGCGCGAGGTGGTCCCGCGGGTCATCGCCGCGGGGCGGGTAGAACGAGAACCCGCGGACCAGCTTGGTGCCGAACGCGTGGGCGCGGTCGCACGCCTTGGCGACGTCCTGCTTCAGGTATTTCTTGAACGGCACGTAGCGGTTGGCGGAGCCGTCCTCTTGGTCGACGAGCTTCACCTTGCCGATGGGCGAGCCGATCGACGCGACGTTCATGCCGAACTCGCCCTCCAGGTGGCGGAGCTTGGTGATCTCGCCCCGGGTGAGTTCCATCACGTTCTTCACGACGCCGTCGCCGGTGACGTCGATAAAACGCAGGCTGTAGTACTCCAGCCCCAGGGCGGCGAGCGCCGCGAACTGCTCGACGGCCGTCTTGCGGTTGGCGGCCTCGTCGGCGAAGCCCGAGAGGATGACTTGCGGCGCGTCGGGCATGATCGGCTACTCAAGCAGGTGAACCGCGGGGAACGCAGAGGCCGCCGAGCACACTTATCGACACCGCCGCTTCCGCGTCCTCCGCGCTCTCTGCGGTGATGTCCTTGTGCTTGTGTTCGCGTCGGTTGCGACTAGATCGCCGCGGTGTGCTGCACGGTGACGGTCTCGGTGATGCCGCCGCGGGCGTTCCAGCTGGACTCGACTTTCATCCATTGCGGCGAGACCACCGCCACCAGGTCGTCAAGGATCGTGTTGGTCACGTTCTCGTAGAAGATGCCCTCGTTGCGGTACGCCTGCAGGTACATCTTCAGGCTCTTCAGCTCAACGCACTTGGCCCGCGGCGTGTACGTGACGGTGATCGTGCCGTAGTCGGGCTGGCCCGTCTTGGGGCAGACGGACGTGAACTCCGGCTGCACGATCTCGATCTTGTACTCGCGCTCCGGGAACTGGTTGTCGAACGTTTCTAGCTTGCCGCGGAAGTCGCTCATGGCAGCAGCCGCTCCTTTCTTGATGGGCGGCAGTTTGGCATGATGCCCGGGGTGGCGGAAGGGGACCGCGGCGGCCGCGTCGCCCAGCACGCCGACACCTCACACGCCGACACCTCACACGCCGGCACGTCGCAAACAAAGCCCGAGATGCACGGCGAATCACCGAAACCGCCGCCGCCGCAGTCTTCGACTCCGTCAGCCCCGGTCCGGGCCGTCGTGCTGCTGTCGGGCGGGCTCGACTCGGCGACGGCGGCCGCCATCGCCCGCAGCGAGGGGCGGGAGCTCTACGCCCTGAGCGTCGACTACGGGCAGCGGCACCGCTTCGAGCTGCAGTCCGCCCGCCGCGTCGCCCAGTCGCTGGGCGTTGCCGAGCACAAGACCGTTTCGGTCGGTATCGGCCAGCTAGGCGGCAGCGCCCTGACCGACGACATCCGCGTGCCCCGCGGACGGGCCGAAGAAGAGATGGCGACCGGCATCCCGGTGACCTACGTGCCGGCACGCAACACGGTGTTCTTGTCGCTCGCGCTCGGCTACGCCGAGGTGGTTGGGGCGGCGGAGCTGTGGATCGGCGTCAACGCGGTGGACTACAGCGGCTACCCCGACTGCCGGCCCGAGTTTATCGACGCGTTTTCCACGCTCGCCAACCTGGCGACCAAAGCGGGCGTCGAAGCGGCGGCCGAGAACCCGGTGGGCAACGGGGCAGACGACTCGCCCGCGGGCGGCGAAACGGCAACCGGCGGCGGGCGTCTCCTGCGGCGAGTGCGACGCGTGCCTGATCCGCCGGAAGGGCTTCGCCGACGCGGGCCTGGAAGACCCCATCGCGTACCAAGCCTAGCCGCCGGCCCGCCGCCGCGACGGCCGCATGAAGCCCGCATGAAGATCGCCGAGATTTACCGCTCCGTGCAGGGCGAGGGCCTGCTGACCGGGGCGGCCAGCGTGTTTGTCCGCACCAGCGGCTGCAACCTGCGGTGCTGGTTCTGCGACACGCCGTACGCCTCGTGGGCGCCCGAGGGCCGCGACCTGTCGGTGGATGAGGTCACCGCCCAGGTCGAAGAGTGGGACTGCCGGCACGTGGTGCTCACCGGCGGCGAGCCGATGCTGTTCGCGGAGCTCATCCCGCTCTCGGAGCGGCTCCGCAGCATCGGCCGGCACGTCACGGTCGAGACGTCCGGCACGCTCCACCTGCCGGTGGCTTGCAACCTGATGTCGATCAGCCCGAAGCTCAGCGGCTCGACACCCGCGGCGGACAAGCACCCCCGCTGGAGCCGGCGGCACGAGCGGTCACGCCACCGCCCGGACGTGGTCCGCCGGCTGATGGCGGAGTACCCGTACCAGCTTAAGTTCGTGGTCGACCGGCCGGCTGACCTCGAAGAGGTCGAGCACTACCTGGCCGAGCTGCCGCGGCTGGATCACAGTCGGGTGCTGCTGATGCCGCAGGGGACGGACGCGGCGACGCTCGCCTCCCGGGCCGAGTGGCTGCGGCCCTACTGCCGGCAGACCGGGTACACCTTCTGCCCCCGCAAACAAATCGAGTGGTACGGTCCGATCCGCGGCGTGTAGCGCGGCCGCGGCGGGGCCCAATGCAACGGCCCAGTGCAACGGCCCAGAGCAACCGCTCGGTGGCTGGCGCCGCGCGGCAGGCCGCGGTCACTTCCCGGTTTCGGCCAAGACCGCTTCGATGCCGGCGACGGCCAGCTGCAGCGACTGCACCGCCATGTAGAAGTTGGTGTGCGTCGAAACCTCGGGCTGCACCTCGGCGAAGAGGTCGGTCGCCCGGCGGAGCTTGCCGATCTTCTTCTTCGCCTGCCGGACGTAGGCGGCCGCGTCCTTCGCCTTCCAGGCTTCGCCGAGGGCCAGCGGGAAGTCGTAGCAGCCGCGGTGGACTTCTCGCAGGTCGTCGTCGTCGTCGAGCTCTTCGCAGTGCTTGAGGAACGTCCGCACCATCCACACGTGCGACAGCAGCGCGTCGATGCGGTGCATGGTCTCTTCGGGCGGCATCGGCGGCAGAGGCGAAAAGGGTCGGCGAAGGGCCCGCGTCTTGTGCCATGGTGCGGGCGGCCCAGCGGGGCGGTGTGGCTGTGCGGCAGGGTAGGGCGGCTGGCTGGCAGAAGCCGGCTACGCGTCTTGCCCGGTGGCGGCGCCGGCGGCCGGCGGCGTGGCGTCGGGCACCGGGATGCCGGGCTTGGGCGACTCTGGCTGCGGCATCGGCTTGCCGGCGGCGCCGGCCTTGGGGGGCTCTGCTGCGTCACCGTCTGCCGCTGCTTCGCCCTTCGCGACTTCGCCCGTCGCAGCTTCGCCCGCCGTTTTGCCTGACGCTTTCTTGGGCGGCGGGCCCTTGGGGGCGAATACCAGCGTCATGGCGGCGCCGGCGATCGTGATCATCAGGCCCGCCAGGAACAACGCCAGCCGCACCGGCTGGACTTCGGTGAACGCGCCGGTCTGCGTCGCGGTGAAGATGGTGTTGACCACCGGCGCCCCGCCGAAGACCAGCGGCATGACATACACCGGTTTGCCGCCGAAGTTGAACGCCATGATGATGCCCAGGGCGCCCACCGCCCCCGCGGCCCCGGCCATCAGGCTCCAGAAGCTGCCCGAGATGTTGAACGCGCTGGCCTCCGGCATCGGCCCCGCCAAGAGCACCGCCGGCACCACCACGGCGATGGCGAAGTAAGCCAGCCCGACGCAGATCAGCGGGCGAAGCCGGCTCTGCTGCATGGCGGCCTGCCCCTTGTGCAAAGCGGGCCCGTAGGCGCCCCAGCAGACGATCACCGTGGCGATCGACAACAGCTGCAGGCCGAACCGCCCTAGGCTGACGCCCGCCTCCTTGACGCCCGCTTCCACCTCGTCGGCGATGCCCTCGGCCGGTTTGTCTGCGGCCGCTTGGCCGGCCGCGGCTTGGGCGACCGCCGGCTTGCCGGCCTCCGGCTTGAAAACCAGCACCGTCACCGCGCCGATCAGCACCATCACCAGCCCCGACAGGAACAGCGGGCCCACCTGCTTGAACTTGCCCGCCATGTAGATCGTCAAAAACGAGTTGACGACCGGCGCCCCGCCGAACACCAGCGGCATGACGTACAACGGCTTGCCGCCGAATGACAGCGCCATGATGATGCCGAGCGCCCCGATGGCCCCGAGGGCGCCGGCCAGCATGCTCTGCGAGACCCCGGACATGGTCCACCGGCCGGCCTCGCCGCGGGCCTTGAGCAGCACCGCCGGGACGATCACGCCGATCAAGAAGTACGCCAAGCCGACGCAGATAAACGGCCGCAGCCGGGCGTATTTGATGCCTTCGCCCGCCATCTCTCCCTGCCCCCAGTGCAGCACCGGGCCGTAAACACCCCAGGCGCACACCGTGACGCCGAACGACAGAACAACGAACAGCAGTCCACGCATGGCGGGCGGGTTGGGCTTGGGTTTGCGAGAGGTGGGTGGCAGGCGCGAAGGTGGCTAGCCGCTAATTGCACGGCCGCTCCACTGTAGATTCGCCGCCGCCTGGTCGCCAGTCGCTGGCGGCCAGTGGACGGTCGGCAGTAGGCAGTGTGCAGTCGGCAGTCGGCAGCCGGCAGCCGGCAGCCGGCAGTGGGCAGTGGGCAG